>DAONAB010000362.1:0-2921 GCA_035400805.1 Nitrospira sp.
ATCGAAGGGAAGCAGGACTCCAGCAACAGCCCCATGGCAGGCCGCTGCGTCGCCAGTTCCCCGGCCACCGCGCCTCCCAGCGAGCGACCGACAATCACCAGACGTTCCGGCCTGATTCGACGAACGCGCGTGAGATAGTCATAGGCCCCGATCGCATCCTGATACAGCCCGTTTTCCGACGGCCGCCCCTGGCTCCTCCCATATCCTCGATAATCGAAGAGAAACACCGAGAGCCCCAACCGATATAGGCACGAAGATTGTCCAACCGATGGACCATATTGCCGGCATTGCCGTGACACCACAGCAGGAACGGAGAAGCAGCAGACTGCTCCGCATACCAACCGAACAGTTTCGTCCCATCGGCAGCCTGAAACCAGACATCCTCCAACGGCACGCCGCCGGCGGCGGACCAATCGCCCTCTTTCCACGGCTCCGGATGATAGACAAAGAATTGATCGAGCAGACTCATGGCAGCTTAGAACCGCAGCCCAACCCCGACCACTCCATAATGAACGTGAAAATCTACCGCGAGGCCGTCCCAATGGTAGTTGGCAGAGAAGTAACGATACTCTCCGAAGACATAGACCTTCGGACTCACCATGACCTGAGCCCCCGCCAGATACTGATGACCGAATGCGCGCGCGGACTCGAAATCCTTGTCGACCCGTCCGATGATATTGGGATTGAGCAAAGTCCCATGCGACCAGCCGCCACCGATTCCGATATACGGTGTCACCACCTCACCCGGATACCGGAGCACCAGGTTGACCATCGTATTCAACACCAGCAAGCTTGAGCGTCCGGTCCCGTTGTTCTGTCCGTTCGCTGTATTCGGGAAGGAAAGTGCGCCGCCATGCCCGTAGGAATCAATCTCGATTCCGAGCATCCGGCGCGTGGCATGGGGAAAGAGGCCGATTTTCAACCCCGCGCCGAAGCCATGCTGCACTGAAGCCGGCACCGTATCGCCCTGGTTGAAGAGGGTCTGGTCCCTCGGCCAACTCCCCAGCAAATACCCGCCCAGATCGATTTGGCCGAATTCCGCGCTGCCGGCTGCGAGCGGATGCCAGAGGGAACCTAAGAGAAAACACAGGAAGATGGGAAGCCACATACACGTCGTACCGTACCATGTAGGAGGCCACTGAACGAAGAAAGAAAAAAAGGGTCTCCGGGAGAGTATCCCGAAGACCCTTTCTCAGAGGGATAACAAACCGGATCAGCTGCCCTTAACGATCGTGCACCATTCGCCAAGGATGCCGAGAATGTTCTTCGCCGAGTGATCAACGGAAGCCACCGTGGTGATTCCGCCGGCCGCTTTCGCCGCCGAGACGCTGGCATCACCCGTTGCTACCCAGCCCAGAATCGAGGTACCGCAGGCCTTACCTTCCTTCGTGGCGCTGTTGTGGGTCGTGGCCACATCGCCGTACTTCGTTTCATTGTAGATTCCACCCGCCATCGGAGACGCCACGATCTGACAGCCCGTGAGGCTGAGATACGCTGCGCTGATCAGGCTCAGAGAAAACAAGACGGTCACCTTCTTCATAAGTCCTCCCTCTCGAGGTTAGTTGATGGCGCCCACCAAGTTGGGGCTCTACGTGGCGGGAGTATAGGTAACCTCTCCGGGCTTGTCAATCGCAAAGCCGGTTCACGCGCAAGAGCCGTCGAACAGGGCCGTACAAACCCTAGGGCCTTACGGCCCCACTGAGAAGGGGCCGTTGATGGGGTGACTCAACAGGCTGAGACCGAAACTCAGCGCAACGATGTGCGTTCGAGGTGTCAGGCGATGTAGAAGAGCCGACCGTACGGAGGCACGTTCGTTTTTCCAATCATCCACGAGCCCGGAGTATTTCCGCCCATCGAAAACCCACACTTCAAGCCATTCGGCTGCGTTGACCTCTGACGAACACCTGCTAGAATTTTCTTTGGACCAGGAGCTTACCGGCCAAAACACACGATCTGGCGACCATCAACACAGCCTGAGGACGTACCATGCGCGTAATGACCATTCGAGCAATCCTGACCACTTTCCTCCTTGCTTTGAGCAGCGTCGTGTCCGGCTGCGCCACGATCGTTCACCTGGGTGGCAACGAAGAACTCAACGTTTCCTCGGAACCGGCCGGCGCGAAAGTCGTCATCGATGGGACGGAACGAGGCGTCACGCCCCTAGCCACCAAGGTCGAGCGCAAAAAGGACCATGCGGTGGTGCTGACCAAAGAAGGATTCGAGGAGAATCAGTCGAGAGTCGAAAGCCACCTTTCCTGGTGGGTAGCGGGAAATGTGATTCTAGGGGGATTGGTCGGAATTCTGGTTGATGTCTTGAGCGGTGGCGGGTATACGATCGAACCCGACGCGGTGGCCGTCACGCTTAAGCCAATCGAAGGCGTGGCCACATCCGCAGCGCCTCCTCTCTCCAGCCTGACCCAGTCCCCGCCCATTCCGTAATCTCCGAAATTTCCAGTCCGCCGTGCAGGCAAGCTAAAAAAATGCCTGCACGGTGAACAGTACATCATTGTCGTGATCGCGGTGACTGTACTCCAGGCGAAGCGCCCAATTCTGCGCGAGCGTATACCGCTGGCCCACCGACCAGCGCACATCGTCGGTCCTTTCACCCAACGCATACCGCAAGTAGCTGGTCGAAGCCAGCAGCCGCCACCGCTCGGCCAGATCGGCATAAAAGCCGACAGACGCTCCGCCGCCGACCCGATGCCTCTCCTCATAGGCTCGACTGTAATTCCCCTCCACCTCGGCAAACGCAAACCATACTTCGCGGCGGAGCATATGTGTTTCCGCGGCCGCCCCGATCCCGCCGTTGAAATTCCAGTTACTGCACAACTGGCATTCGCGATGGCTGATTGTCTGCATGCCAATATTTAATTTCCACGACGGCGCATGAAACAGACTATCGATCGGCGAAAGCGACAGCA
>DAONAB010000363.1:0-2917 GCA_035400805.1 Nitrospira sp.
AATTCACAACATTGGACGCCGGTTCTGCTTTGCTTTTGTCACTCATGATGGTGGACATGTAACACGATAGAAACATTTATATCAACTATCATTGCACCCCCCTACACCGACACCAGCGCGGAAAGCGCAAAAGAATGTGGGGAACCTGGACAAGCCTTCGTAGGAAGGTAGCGGCATCGCAGTAGGGTCGCCCCGTCTCAAACGAGTCGCTTGCGATGGAGCCGGTGGACGATAGAAGAATTGAATTGTTTTATTGTTGACAAACTTATTAAAGATAATGTATTTCATACCTCATCGGAGTACGGTAGTTTAATAACACATTGATCACATGGTGATTGTTCACATCTCGTCACCATTCACTAAATGGTTACAAACATTCACATGGGAGCGAACGCGATGAGACGATCAGCATTTGCCTTCGGGGCAAGCCTGGCCATCCTCTGGGGCGGACTAACCCTGCCTGCGCAGGCGGTTGAGGAAGGCCAGTTCATCAAGAAGGACGGGAAATGGGAATATTATTCGGGCGAGGACCCCGGGCTGAAATATCTCCTGCTCAAGGGCATCATTACGCAGGACGAATATGACAGAGGCCTGAAAGTCATCGAGAAACGCGAGCAAGTCTCAAAACCCAACTACACGATCGATGTGAATAACGGTCTGAACTTCCGCGTCGGAGACAAATTTTTCCTCAAGCTGCGACTCCTCACCCAGGTGCGTTACACCCACAACGCTTACAACAGTGCCTGGGGGACGATCGGAGATTCGCGCAATCCTGAAATCCTCGGCGGTCAGGTCGAATACCGGGCGATCCGCAAGCAGAGCGACTCCAATCAATTCAGCGTCCCACGCGCCAGACTCCAATTCCTGGGTTATGCCTTCGACCCGGATTTTCGTTACAACATCTCGTGGGCATTCGACCAAACGACCTGGAACCAAGAAGGCGGGAGCGGCAGGGCCGGCCTCCTGGATGCCTACATCTCCTCATGGCACATTCCCTGGCTCACGGTTCAGGCGGGCCAACAGCGGGTCTGGTTCAATCGTGCGACCATCAGTTCGATGGCCACCTCAACCTTCGCAGACAATCTGATCGTCCAGAACGCGTTTGCAGCGAATCAACAAAACGCACGCGATATCGGTGTCAGCATTTCCAGCGACGAGGACCAATATAAGTTCAACTATGCGATCGGTATTTGGGGAGGCGTCGGAGCCAACCTGGCGAGGGAAGGCACATCGGTGAGCCAAAATGTGTTGCCGCAAACCGGCACACCCGGCGCACCGGGAGCGGCAACCACGCGCACCTACAATTACGACACGCGCTTCATGACCGGCGAAATGATGTACACCGTGCGATTGCTCTACAAAATCGCCGGGAACCCCGGCTATGGACAGGGAGACATTCTCAATTCGCGCACACTGCAATCCGCCATCGCCTTCGGCTATGCCTACAACCCGGCGCAGAACTACCTGAGCTCGATCCGGTCGGACATCGTCGATCGCGCCTATCGCCAGGCGATTACCAAGGCATTTAACGGCCGCCTCCTCGCCGGCGGCATCTATGACTTCCAGACCTATGAAACCGACTTCATCGCCAAGTACCAGGGCTGGTCGTTCCAGGCGGAAGGCTATTACCGGCACCAGCGCGTGCGAAACGCCAATAGCGGGACCAGCGCGTTTGATTTGAACACGATTCCATCAGCCCAATTTCTCGGACCAGCGGTGAACCTCGGGCAAGCCTACGGATGGTATGCGCAGGTGGGAAAATACATCATCCCGCGCAAACTCGAACTGGCGGTGCGGTATGGATTCATGGATCCGTCCACGCAGCAAGTGAACGATCTGGTGAAAGAATTCGGCGCCGCGATCAACTACAGTTTCGACGGCACGTACAACAACCGGCTCGTGATCGATTACTCGAACATCACGATGGGCAGCGGCGGCCGTGCACCGGACCGGTTTCCCTTTGAGAGTCAACCGGGATTCGGACGCGACCTGGTGGAAAACCGGATCAATGTGCAGTACCAGTTCTACTTCTAAGAGTATATGACAGGCCCTTACAGGTTCTTGGAGGATATCATGAGAGCATTTCTTGTCAGAGGACTCATCGCCATCGCCGGTCTCTTGATCGGCCTGGGTCTCTATGCCCAGCCGGCCCTGGCTCAGCCGGAGACCATCACCATCGCCGCCGCCAACAGTCTGAAGGACGCATTGCGCAAAATCCTTCCACTGTTTGAAACGGAGCATCGCAACATCAACGTGCGGGTCATTTACGGTCCGTCGCAAACACTCCGGAGCCAGATCGAACAGGGCGCACCGGTCGACATCTTTCTGCCGTCGTTGTTCGAAGAAATCGACCAGCTCGAAGCGAAAGGACTGATCATTCAAGGAACCAAACGCGCGTTTGCCGCAACGTCCCTGGTCTTGATTACGGGAACAGCCCTCCCCGCTCCCATCAGCACGATTCAGGATCTGCAAACGATCCCGATACGCCGCATTGCCGTCGGCGATCCCAAGACGTCTTCGGTGGGGAAAGTCTCCGCGCAGTTTCTCAAGTACAGCAAACTGGAACCCAAGCTGAAGTCACAATACATCCTCGGTGAACATTCGCGAGCCGTTCTCGAGCTGGTCGCCAAGGGCGAGGCCGAAATCGGCGTGGTCTACCGCACCGATGCCATCTCCAACCCGGGCGTGCGGATTCTCGACACCGCACCGGTCAGCTCCCACACCCCGGTACGCTACGGCGTCGCGGCTGCCTGGACCGCGCAGAACATCACCGGAGCCGGGGACTTTATTGAATTTCTCCTGAGCCCCGCCATCCAGACCCAATTGCAGGAATTCGGATTCGATCGTGTGTCTCCCGAAGTCGGATTCGCTCAACGAGAAGAGGTGAAACCATGAACGGCATCGGACATCCACAGCA
>DAONAB010000364.1:0-2914 GCA_035400805.1 Nitrospira sp.
GACGCTGCTGGCGAGGAATCACGACGACGAACCCGGTCGCGATTCCTCGCCAGCAGCGTCTGGTTTGCGCACGTTCGGTCATTGCCATGTGTCACCCCTTGGCCAGATCTTTGAGAGCCTCTCGAATCACCTGCTCCAGCCCCCGCGTCATCACACCCGATTGCTCCACCCGCTTCAACGCCTCTTTCACATCCGGTTGCCGATAGCCGAGATTCACCAACGCCGAGAGGGCGTCCTCATACAATGGATTCGTCGACCGGCCAGGACCGGTCCCGGCCGGCTCTCCTGGCGGATGCAACCGGGCCACCTTGTCCTTGAGTTCCAGGGCAATTCTCGCCGCCGACTTTTTGCCGATGCCCGGCACGGTTCCCAGTTTTTCAATGTCTCCCGCCTGAATCGCCGTGTAGAGGTCTCGCACGGACAGCGTGGAGAGGACGCTGAGCCCCAACTTCGGCCCGATACCGGAAATGCCGGTCAATAACAGAAAGCCTTCCTTCTCGGCTGCGGTAAGAAATCCGAACAGCTGGATGGCATCCTCGCGCACATGCGTATGGATGCTGAGCGTCACAGGCTCATGCTCATTGGGCAAGGAATAATAAGTACTGAGAGGAACCAAGACCTCATAACCCACGCCATGGACATCGAGCGTGACGTGCGAGGGCGCCTTAAAGGCCACAAGGCCTGTCAGTAAGGCGATCATCTGATCAGAAAAAACGAGGGCTGCGGAGTGATTGGTGAATAGACTGCGTGGTCGTCGATACTCAGTGCCGAAACTCCCGGTTTAGGCGGTGGCGGCGGCAACTTTCTCCATAACCTCGTCGGAGATGTCAAAGTTGGCGTGAACCTTTTGCACATCGTCGTGCTCATCCAGAATTTCCATGAGCTTCAACATGTGCTCCGCCGCCTTCTCCTCCAACGCAATCGTATTTTGGGGAATGAAGTTTAATTCAGCAAGCGTATACTCGATTTTCGCGTCGCTCAGCGCTTTCTTGACGGCCTCAAAATCATGCGGGCTGGTCAGCACCTCGAACGCCTTATCACTGACCTTCACATCTTCCGCCCCGGCTTCCAGGGCAATGGTGAGCAGCGCATCTTCCTCAACCTTGCCCTTTTCAACCACCAGGACGCCTTTCTTATGGAATTGCCAGGCGACCGCCCCGGCCTCCGCCATGTTGCCGCCATTTTTGGTCAGCAGGCTACGGATTTCAGCGACCGTCCGGTTCCGGTTATCCGAGGTAATTTCCATCAAGACGGCGGTCCCCCCAGGGCCATATCCCTCGAGAGTGAACTCTTCATATGTCACGCCGGGTAACTCTCCGGTACCTCGCTGGATGGCCTTCTTCATGGTATCGCCGGGCATATTCGCTTCTTTGGCCTTGGCAATAGCCAAGCGCAAGCGCGGGTTGCCATCGGGGTCCCCACCAGAGCGAGCTGCAATCGTCAACTCACGGATAATGCGTGTGAAGACCTTGCCGCGCTTGGCATCGACCGCCGATTTATGCCGCTTGATTGTTGCCCAATGACTGTGGCCACCCATGGCGACTCCTCTTCGCGTACACAGACCTTGCTGCGCCTGCGGTCCTGGCACGCGTGAAACCGGAATTAAAAATGTACAGCTAACATAGTCCCGACAAGGGTGTCAACGCGATGCTGGAGCTCACAGGGTCCTGCTGAACAGGAACCGCCCTACTCCGAATAGAACAGCAACTGTACGCCGATGACGAGGACCAGGCCAGCCCAAAGAAGCTCCCAGTATGACCGCTCTGTCGCAAGCTGCCTCTGCCGCCAGCCGGAAATCAGCTTTGACGATCCCGCCGTAATCGCCATGGTTCCCATCAGGGCATGATGCAGCGCAATTTTGTCGGCAGCGGGGTGATCCCCGTGGGAATGGGCGAACAGCATGAGCCCTCCCACGACGGCAAATATCGGAAGGGGCACCATCCACACCGCGTGGGCGAACCAACCAAGGCGCCGTAGATATTCGATGGTTCCCACGGCGAAGGCCAGCACGCCATAGGTCTTATGCTGCAGCACCTCCGGATCGCTTCCGAAAAACGTCTGCGCGAACGTCATCGACCCGATCGGCCAAGAATCATGATCGCTCCAGATCAGGAGAAACAGTCCTGCTACGGCCAGAGCCCCGGGAAGAAGAAAACGCGTCCATGCCAACAAAGGCCACCCCAAAGCCTGACGCAATTCGCTTAGCCCGATGAGGAGAAGAAAGCCCCCGGCCAAGTGATGATTGAATTCGGAATAGGCGATGC
The DNA here is from genome assembly GCA_035400805.1 of Nitrospira sp. GTDB lineage: Bacteria > Nitrospirota > Nitrospiria > Nitrospirales > Nitrospiraceae > Nitrospira_A. The sequence continues at coordinate 2,265 of DAONAB010000364.1, forward strand.
CTTCGAGCGAGCCTTCCCATGGCGTTCCCAAAGAGGAAACCTGTGCATGGTGAGTCCCATGTTCCCCTGCTGAGGACGCATGACCATGACCGCCGGAATCAGCGAGGGCATAGGAGGTCGCACAGCAAAAGGCCGCCACGCAGATTGGCATCAGAATCGGGAGCCAAGACCTGAGGGATCTCAGACAGTGAATCGGTCGAGAGAGGGAAACGGGCAGGAATCGAACGGCCCATCCGGACTGCCGGATGGGCCGGAAACTCGTCTCACGCATGCATTGGTCGATTACATGAACTTCATGAACTTCTCTTTGGCTTCATCCATAACCTGTGCCGTGATCTCGACCAGGCCTCGCTCTTTGGCAATCCGTTCGATTTCCCGGCGAGCCATGGGACGAATGAAGTCAGGGATGTTATCCATACGCTGCTCGGCATCTTTCGTCCACGCGATGCCATTGGGCGAATCGTTCTTGGAATCATCCATCACCTGCAACGTGATGCTCTTGTACCCGTGCTTGCGCGCGTAGGCTTCGACACTGCTTTGCACCATCGGCTTCACAAAGGATGGCAGACGCTCGAGTTTTTCCTTGGCATCCGCGGTCCACGTGAATTCGCTTGTGCCGTTACCATTCTGCGGTTTGCCGCCGGAGGTCA
>DAONAB010000365.1:0-2894 GCA_035400805.1 Nitrospira sp.
TTCCTCGTCCTGCTGGTCGGACCGATCCTCTATATGGCGAGCCAGAGCTTCAGCGAGGGGCTGGCGGCATTCTGGGCGGAGATCTCGAGGCCGGAAGCGTTGCACGGATTCACGCTCACGGCAGAAATCGCCCTGATTGTGTTGGTGCTGAACGTGATCTTCGGCACCATGACGGCGATGGTGCTGGCGAGGCAGAAGTTTTGGGGCCGCAGCCTGGTGAGCGGTGTCATCGACCTGCCGTTTGCGGTCTCCCCCGTCATCGCGGGCTTCATGCTCATATTGCTGTTCGGCCCGGACACCGTGCTGGGCACGTTTTTCGGGCAGGCACAGATCAAGGTGCTGTTTGCCCTGCCGGCCATGATTCTCGCGACCCTGTTCGTCACCTTCCCATTTATGGTGCGTGAGCTGACACCCTTACTGCAAACACTCGGCACCGAAGAAGAGGAAGCGGCAAGAACGTTGGGGGCCGGCGAATGGCAGGTGTTTCTCAAGGTCACCCTGCCGGCCCTCCGATGGGGACTGGTCTATGGAGCCACCCTCACCGTGGCGCGCGCGATCGGCGAATTCGGAGCCGTCCTCGTGGTCTCGGGGAATATTTTGTTGCTCACGCAGACCGCCACATTGCACATTTATCAAAGTTACGTCGATTTCAACTATGTGGCGGCAAACGCCGTCGCATTGACCCTGTTGGCTGTCTCCTTTGCCATCTTGACCGTGCTGGAGATCGCCAAGGCACGCGCTGAAACGACGGTAGCGGAAGCGGGAGCGCAGTAAGCCAGTGAAGATAGAAGTACGCGGGCTCACGAAGACGTTTGGTTCGGCCACGGCAGTGGGAGGCGTCTCGTTCGTCGTCAACGAAGGAGAATTGCTCGGTCTGCTCGGACCAAGCGGCAGCGGAAAAACCACGGTGCTGCGATTGATCGCCGGCCTGGAGGTTCCGACCGCCGGCGATATCTTCATCGACGGCAAACGGGTGAACGACCTCACCGTGCAGGAACGTAATATCGGCTTCGTCTTCCAGCATTACGCTCTATTCAAACACCTGACGGTCTTCGACAACATCGCCTTCGGTCTCAAAATCAAAAAGTGGAACCGGCGTGACATCGAACAACGCGTCACGGAACTGCTCGCACTCATGAGCCTCGAAGGACTGGGCGGTCGGTATCCGCATCAACTATCCGGCGGCCAACGACAGCGAGTCGCCATCGCCCGCGCCCTGGCCTCGCGCCCGTCGGTCTTGCTGATGGACGAACCGTTCGGCGCCGTCGATGCGAAGGTGCGGCAGGAGTTACGCGAGTGGCTCATCCGCCTGCATACGGACCTGAACGTCACCAGCCTGTTCGTGACACACGATCAGGAAGAAGCGATGGAAGTGTCCGGCCGCATCATCGTGTTCTCCAAAGGCAAATTGGAACAGGCCGGATCTCCCGCTGATGTGTATGAAGAACCCGCCACCGAGTTTGTCGCCCGCTTCATCGGTTCGATGAATATCGTGGCCGGCGTTGTGCGGCGCGGGCAGGTCCAGGTCGGCTCGCTCGAATTCCCTGCCCCCGGCTTTTCCGACGGTCAGACGCTGCAAGTGGGCTTTCGTCCCTACTACGTAAAGGTAGCGGAAGATCCTACGCGGTACCGTCAGCAGGCGAAACTACGACACATCTACTTCCTGGGCGTGGCCTACCGACTCGAAATTGAAACCCCGGATGGACTCATCCTCCGCTCCCGCATGAACAAGGAAGAATTTCGGCGCTGCCGCTTCACCGTGGGCCAAGCCGTCTCGTTCGCTGTCACCCATTTCCGCATTCTTCCCCAGGAAGGCACGAGCCCCTCGCCGGGCGCAGAGGCCGGAAAACCGATCACCGGGCCACTGACTCCATAGCAGAGAACAGCGGCACAACCCTGACTCAACGAACCAAAGTAGGTTGGTGAGAGTTTCCGAGCGCACTCCCCTCCCACCATACTCCTAAGGAGGACCCACAATGCCTGCCCATTGTCTAGATGGCTGGAACCAACTAGTCATGCAGAATGTATGTCGAAATCTTTCAATCTTTCTCATAGTGCTGACCGCTGCGCTTGCATTCCCTTTCACGCAGGCTCAGGGTTCTGAGTGGGGAGACGTACCCGCAATCAAAGGCCTCGATTTTTCGAACGTCGAAATCTACGCTCTCATCGCAGTTCAAACTCGCAACGCTGGCCAGGACACCAGCCAGCTTTACTCCCACACGATTGCTCGGCTTGCAGAGCACAAGTTAGTCGGAGTTTCGCCAGATTCGAAGGATCCCAAACCATTGAAGAACCCACGGCTTATCATTACGTTGCTTGCCAAGCAAATCCCCGACTGTCCCGACAAACTCTTGTACGTCAGAAACTTTGAGTTACGAGAACGGGCTGTTCGAGAGCGAGAGCCCGAGGTTTATACGGATGGGATCAGTTTTGGGGGAACAGATCTGCTTCCTGAGGTTATAGATGTGAACGCAGCCTCTAGGGACCGATTCGAAAAGGATCTTGATCAGATGATCGATCGGTTTGCCCAGCACTACTGGGAGTGGAACGGGAAAAATAACGTCTCCCAATAACCATAATCACGGTTGACCATGAACGGGCTGTTTGAATAAACGAAGATGCGCCAGTTCGCCGCTCGGCATAATACGGTTCATTTAAGACCGGCTCCCCGATCGTCAGTTCATGAAGAGTGCCGAATGGGTCCATGTATATGGAGTTGTAGCCTAGAACGAAGCTTTCCCAGACAAAGTCCCGGTCGCCGCCGATCCCGCGAATGTGATCGGTATCGAGAAGCATGACCTTACGGCCATCGGCTGTGGGAAGATTGCAGGCATGCCCTCATCAGCAACCTGCCAAGAACTCGCGGTGGCATAGAGGCACCAGCGCGCCTGAAA
>DAONAB010000366.1:0-2884 GCA_035400805.1 Nitrospira sp.
GCCTCACAGCCCCATTCCGCCCAGGGATCGGGGGGAACCTGACCATGGTGACAGCCGTAGTTTCTCGCTGATTGCGGCCCATGGCCGAAGTCCTCCCGTCACGCACTCGTAACGTCAATCCGCTAATCGGTGAACATTCACGAGCCGATCGCCCGTGCGGTCCGATCTCGCCTGCCTGCGCTGTCCGGTATCCGGCAGGCTGGAGGCGGTGTACGCGCGGCCGATGGCTCTCAGCGAGATTGCGCGCGCCGTGAGGCGGTCTGCGCGGGAGAGGGAGTCATGTCGTTCGAAGTCTTGCCAGAAATTCAATGTGATCGAACCCGTCCGTATACGAATGTCTGTACCAGGAGTGGGCGCATCGCCACGAGGTTTCTGCTGATGCTGTCCTGTCTAATGGTCGTGACGGCCTGTATCGGGCCGCACAAGCCGGTACCGACCCAGAGGAGCAAGAGTACGTCGGTTTCCACAGAGGCCGAGCCACCTCAGGAACGAGTGGATCGAGAGAATGTTCAAACCGGGCTGGCCCCGATGGGAGCGGTGATCCCGTTGCCAGTGCCGCCTCTCGCCCAGAGTCCCGTGGAAGCATCAGGCACCCCATCCGCCCAGGCAGAGGTGCCGGTCGTCGATGTCAAACCGGTACTGGTGATCGCACAGAGTGAACCGTACAAGGTGTCGCAGGCCAACACCGCCACCAAGACCGACACCCCGATCATGCAGACACCCTTCTCCGTCCAGGTGGTGCCGCAGCAAGTCATTCGGGATCAACAGGCGGTCCGCTTGGAGACGGCGGTGCAAAACGTCAGCGGCGTCATCGTACAACGCGGCGCCAACGGTGACACATCGGACTCGTTCGTGATCCGCGGGTTCAATGTCGATCACACCTATCGCAACGGGGTATTAGGAGGCGGAAGTTTCGGACAAGGCCACCGTGAGATGGCTAATGTGGAGCGGGTCGAAGTGCTCAAGGGGCCCGGAGCCATTCTCTATGGGCGGTCGGAACCTGGCGGCATCGTCAACATCGTGACGAAACAGCCGCTGGCAACGCCCTATTACTCCGTTCAGCAACAATTCGGCTCCTACAATTTCTACCGCACCACGGCCGATGCGACTGGGCCGCTGACCAAGGACGACACGCTGCTCTATCGTGTGAATGTGTCCTATGAGAATTCCGGGTCGTTTCGGCGGTTCATGAAGGAAGATAATCTGTTCATTGCGCCGGTGGTGCAGTGGAATATCAGTCCGCGCACGCAGATTACGGCTGAGTTTGAATATCTTCATTTCGACCGGACGCGGGAATTCGGCACGCCGGTGATCGGAAATCGTCCGGCTCCGATCGGGCGTAATGACACCGTTGTCGATCCTGGATTCAACCAGAATCTGGGGGATCGCTATTTTGCCGGCCTCCACGGATCGCATCGGTTGAATGCCGATTGGGAAGCCAGTCTCCGCCTCTCGTTGACGCAGCTGGAAACGTCGGTCGACAATAATTTGTTCTTCAACCTCGCGCAGCCCAACGGAGACCTCGAACGATTTTATTTCAATGGGCCCACCACGTTGCGGAACTACCAAACGACGTTCACCCTCACCGGACACATCAACAGCGGCGTTGCCAAGCATACGCTTCTGGCCGGCTATGACTTCTTCTATCTTTCGACGAAGTTTTCCGGCGACAATGCGGTGTCCGCTCCACCCTTCAACATCTTCGCGCCCACCTTCAGCAATCCGGCCCCGGTGTTCGACCAAGGCTCATTCAGCGGCAGCACTGCGGAGACCTGGCACGGCTTATATCTGCAGGATCAGATTGAGTTGCCATACCACATTCACCTGCTGGCCGGGGCGCGATACGACAATACTCGTGGAACGGATAACCAGCTGGGCGTGACGACCTATGAGGAAGACCGCCTGAGCCCGCGCGGCGGGCTGCTATGGCAGCCTCTGCCCTGGCTCTCGCTCTACGGGAGCTATACGCAGAGTCTGGGCCCCTCGAACGTCTTTTTCCGAACGGATGGGGTCAAGATGCGACCCCAAAGCGGGCAGCAGTGGGAGGCTGGTGTCAAGACCGAATTCTGGGACGGCCGCCTCCGCATGACAGCCGCCTATTTTGACTTGACCAAACAAAATATCGCTGTCCCGGATCCTGCGAATTTGACGCGGTTGCGTCCGGTCGGCGAGGCGCAAACGCGCGGCATCGAACTGGATATCACCGGCGAAATCCTGCCCGGCTGGCAGGTGATCGCAGCCTATTCGTACCTTCCGTTTGCCAAGATTACCCACGATGTGGCGGATGACGGCGCCGGAAATCCGACGGCCGGTGGTACGGGCAATCGGCTCTTCTTGGCGGCCAAGGATTCCGGCAGTCTCTGGAGCACCTACGAGTTTCAAGACGAAGCGTTGCGCGGCTTGAAAGTCGGTGGCGGTGTGGTGGCGGTAGGCGAACGGCAAGGCGATGTCGCCAATACCTATCAGTTGGCCGGGTATGTGACGGCCAACCTGATGGCCAGTTACCAGTGGCATGTCGGGATGACACGGCTCACGGCGCAGCTCAATGTGAATAACCTGTTCGACGTGAGCCATTTCGCGGGGAGCAATGCCTTTGACTCCGCAGTGTTCGGCATGCCGCGCTTCTTCATGGGGTCGATCCGGATGGAGTTCTGAAGTTGTAACATGTGAAACGTGCGGAGGAGCGCACGTTTCACGCGCGAGTAACGCACAATGCCGTCCGCACCGCGAGAACGCGGTGCGGACTGTAGCAACCATGAGCATCGAGTGGTAGACATGTGGATCGGAGTTTCGTATGGTAAGAGTCCTGTAACTATATGGGGTTCATCGGGTGAACGACATCTTCCGGCTCATGTCCCTCCGTGGGAGAACGGGACGAACTCCG
>DAONAB010000367.1:0-2856 GCA_035400805.1 Nitrospira sp.
ATGAGCGCCGGATGCTGGCCTCCCACGAAGGCGGCACTGCGCTGATCGACGGGGAAGCAGCCGGTGCGTTCGCCACCCTCTGCGGACCGGGGGCGGGTGCCCTCATGGTGCTGCCGTTGCTTCGGTCGCGCGATCTGCTGGGGGCGATTGCACTGAGTTACCGGCAGGCTCCGGAGATGGACTCCGAACAGAGAACGCAATTGCGTCAGCTGGCCGATCAGGTGGCGGTAGCACTCAGCAACGCCTCGGACCTGGCCGAGCGGAAGCGTGCCGAAACGTCGCTGCGTGAGAGCCATGCGCGCCTCGAACTAGCCATGACCGACCTCCAGACCGCGCAGCAGCAGATGGTGCAACAGGAACGACTCCGCGCCTTAGGCCAAATGGCGAGCGGCATCGCGCACGATTTCAATAATACGCTGTCGCCCATTATGGGATTCAGCGAACTGTTGCTCATTGCGCCGCAGATGTCCGCCGATCCGGCGCAACTGAAGGAATATCTGCAGACCATCAATATGGCGGCTAAAGACGCCGCCAAGGTTGTGAGCCGTTTGCGTGAATTTTACCGGCCCCGCCTCGACGCGGACCTGGCCGGCATCGTGGATCTGAATCAGCTGGTCGAACAGAGCGTGAAGCTCAGCCAGCCGAAATGGAAAGATCAGGCCTTGGGCAACGGTGTGGCCATTGAGATCAAGACGGAATTGGCCTCGGTCCCTGCCGTCGCCGGACACGAATCGGAGTTACGGGAGGTGCTGACTAATCTAGTCTTCAACGCCGTGGATGCCATGCCGAAAAGCGGCTCGATCACGCTACGGACGAAGGCGGACGGCGACCATGTGCGCCTCGAAGTCAGCGATACGGGCACGGGGATGACCGAAGACGTGCGCCAGCGTTGTCTCGAGCCGTTTTTCTCCACCAAGGGCGAAAAAGGTTCCGGGCTCGGGTTGGCGATGGTCTATGGGATTATCAAACGGCTGCGCGGCACGATTGAGATTACCAGTGCGGTCGGCGTCGGGACGACGTTCAGCATTCGTCTGCCGATTCAGGCGGAGCAAGAAGCCGGTACACAGCATGAAGGCCAGAGTGTGGCCGGTGTGCGGCTGCACATCCTGGTGGTCGATGATGATCCGCTGGTGGGGCGTGTGACCGGGGAATATCTGCGGGTGGCCGGTCATCAGGTGGAGGTGGTCACCAGCGCGGCCGAAGCGGTGAAGCGGTTCAACCCCGAGCGGGTCGATCTGGTCGTGACCGATCACGGCATGCCGCACATGACCGGGCGCCAGTTGGCCAAGGTCATTAAGCAGGTGTCGGCGGAGACGCCGGTGGTGCTGCTGACCGGCGGCGACGAGATGGAGGCTGAGGAGACCGCGTCGTCGTCCGTTGATGCCGAGCTGAGCAAGCCCCTGACCATGGCGGCGCTCCAGCGGACGTTGTCGACGCTCACGTTTCCGGTCACACGTCGTGCAGAGAGCGGAAAAGAAATTGGCGATGCCGCGTGAGGATGATACTCTCGAGCGTAGGAATCTGCGGATACAGGAGCGGCGTGAGCGATGCAAGACCTTGATCTGAGCACCATCAAGCTTCTTTTGGTGGATGACGAAGCCCATTGCACCAAATTGATGGAGGCCTTCCTCCGGCAGGCCGGCTATAGCCGCATCACGATGACCAATGATCCTCGTCAGGCGCTGGAGCTGTTTCAGCAGGTGAAGCCGGATCTCGTCGCGCTCGATATGCGCATGCCGCACATGGACGGGTTTGAAGTCATGCGGCAGCTGAGACAGGTCATTCCTGCTGACGACTATGTGCCGATTCTGATCGTCACGGGTGAGTTGGATGCGCCGACGAAACACAAGGCGCTCGCCGAAGGGGCCAACGATTTCATCAACAAACCGGTCGATGCGACAGAAGTGGTGTTGCGGATCAAGAACCAGCTGCAGACCAGACGTCTTCATAACCAGTTGCAGATGCACAACGAACATCTGGAAGCTCAGGTCCGGTTGCGGACCAAAGTGGTGGAGCAGACGCAATTGGATCTGCTCAATCGCCTCGTCCTGGCTTCCGAATACCGATACGATCCGAAGGGGGCCCATGCCTGGCGCGTGGGGCGTGTCGCCATGCTGCTGGCAGACATGAAGGGGCTCCCGCCGGAGCAGGTGGACATGATCAAGAAGACCGCTCCACTCCATGATGTGGGGAAGATCGGCCTGCTCGACGCCATCGTCATGAAGGAAGGTGCCTATACCGCGACTGAGTGGGAAGCGATGAAGACGCACACCAAGATCGGATCGAAGCTCCTGGCCGATAGCCGGTCACCGCTCTTGATGATGGCGCGGGAAATTGCGTTGACGCACCATGAACGCTGGGACGGCACGGGCTATCATCGGTTGAAGGAGGTCCAGACTCCCTTGCCCGGGCGGATCGTCGCGCTGGCCGATGCGTTTGATGTCATGACCCGTGCCCGTTCATACAAAGACCCGCTGAATCTGGCGGAGGCGCGGGCAGAGATCGAGCGGCATGCCGGGACGCAGTTTGACCCCGACCTCAGCGCCCTCTTCGTACGACTCATCGATCGGGAAGGCGAAAGTATTCTGGCGGATTCGACCGCCGTGCAGTTGTTTGCCTAATCCCCGCTTCTCCATCGGCACACCGCGCGTCCCGATCACTCACCAGTGCCGCTTCTTCGTCAGTTCACTCTCAACACAAGGGTTTCAGGACGTAGGCGATTCGCAATTTCGAGCGCTCTCCGTGATTTGAATCCTGGCACGAGGGCGATGTTTGCTGGAGGTCGCGGTAGTGATGGCCATCCAACGTCAGCGATGGACGGTGCGTGGCGCAGGGTATCTCCTGGGAGGGCTCTTG
>DAONAB010000368.1:0-2835 GCA_035400805.1 Nitrospira sp.
GGGGGAAGTGCCTTCGGCCGCCATGCTTCCGGCCGGCGACCATAGTCCCCCTACCAGGCCGGACAACAACCCGACACTCAACAACCGTGCGACAGATACTTGTGCCCGCATGCTCACCGATCGCATCTATTCCCCGATGACCTGCAGCACCAGCTCTCTGGTTCTGGCGCGCGTATCAAAATCCAACACGACGATCTGTTGCCACGTTCCCAACGTCATCGCTCCATCCGTGAACGGAATCGTGAGTGACTGGCCTTGGAGTTGCCCGCGCAGATGGCTGTGACCATTATCCTCGCCCGCATTGCGCTCATTGTGTTGCCAGTGAGGATCGGCGGGAATGAGGCGCTCCCAAATGGCTATGGTATCAGCACGAATACCGGGCTCATCTTCGACGATCAGCACGGAGGCGGTCGTATGTTTGATGAACAGGGTCACGATGCCCGCACGCAGCTGCGTCTGTTCCAAAGCCGCCTGTACCCGCCCGGTGATATTTTCCATCCGGCTGTCGCCCTGCATGGGCACTCGAATCATTACCGTGTTGACGGCCATCCGCTACTCCTTACCAGCCTGACGCAAAAATGCCCGTTCTCTCTTTGATAAAGCCCGCCCCCTCGCCTGCTCAAGCACGGTATCGAACGCGCCTTCTGCCGCGAGTTCTCGCAAAGCCTGCACGACAGGACGACTGATGATCCCTTCCTGCTGCAACCCGTTGAGATAGGCAAACGCTTCCGCCAGATCTTCGCGTCGCCGCACATAATAATCACGACCACGGCGCTGATTGCTGAACGCTTCGAACTGCTCGCATGCGACGAGGATCTCCGCCAACTGCCGAACCCAGGGCTGCGCGCCCGCCAGCTTCTCGGGATAGTAGTAGTAGAGCATCACCCGCCCCATCCAGGGCGCCCAGGTCACTCCCAGGTCACGCAAGCGGGGTTTCACGAGACGGAGTCGCGCGGTCAGACGACGGGCATACCCCAGGCGCATTTCCACCTGTTCGCAGGCCCATGGATCCAGGGTGATGCCCGCCGACTCCATCGCAGCTCGATAGCGGGCGACAAAGGCTTCCGTCTCCTTGCCGTAGCGGGTCTCAGGATGGGCCGCCCTCCATTCACGAGGCCTGGTGGGAATGCCCTGGGCACGGGCCCATGACCAGATGCGGCCGAAGAGTGCGCGATCGAGTCCGGCCCGGCCAAGGTCATGGAGGAGGCAGGCGATCTGATATTGCTGCACGCGCGCCGGTTCGTGTCCCAACCGTTGAGCCACCGCCGCGCACATCCGGGCCGTCCGCACAGCATGAGGACAGTCATACCCCTTGATCACTCGCCCGGGACGACGTGGATCAGGATAATCGTACAACCGTAACAACGTGGAGACGAATGCCCGTGGCACCAGCAAGGGAAGGGAGGTAGTACGTGTACGTGCCATGCAGGAGTGATGCACCGGGAGCGACGATTGACCGCTGGGCAGAATATCGTCCATGAAAAGAACGTGTCAAGCAGACCCTCGTGCTGAACAGGATTTCCTCGCACTGGCTGCGGGGCTTTGTTATTCTGAACCGGATGCCGATCGACAACGGGAGGGAACCATGAGAATACCTCGGTCCATGCAGGTCCTGGCAGCCGGTGCGTGCCTTCTGCTGGCGGACACCGCCGCTCCCGTCTATGCGTCCGATCAGCTGGTGGATGTGACCGGCAAGGTGACGCCATTCGTCACGCTCCGTAGCCGGGACAATTTTTCCAGTGAATATCGCTACGACGTGTCGGTCCGCAACAGTTCGCCCGATCTCTTTGTGGCGGACAGTCTCATTCTGGTCCTGGATCACATCACCAATACCGCCGGACAGGATCGTGAAAATCTGACGGGCGAATCCCTTTTGACGAGGATGGAAATCATCGGGCAAGACGGGACCACGGAGGACGGAAAACCGTTTTTCCGCATTCCGCAAGGATCCGGTCCTGACCTCACGCCGAACAGCGAAAGCCTTCCCGTCACCGTCCGCATCCGGAATCGCGACTACGTGGCAGTGTTCACCCCTTCATTCCGCGTCATGGGACAGCGGCGCGAGCCACCGAAGCAGAAATCCCAGGCCGCCGCTGCTGCGGCCGCCGCGGCACCGCACAAAGCGACCACGGACAAACTCATTCAGCTCCTGCTCAAAAAAGGCCTGCTCACGGCGGAAGAAGCACGGACCCTCCTCCAGCCATGAGCGACCATCCCTGCAAGGCGTGTGTCGGCACCTGGCCGAGCCAGGATCATTTCATCGCCGATTGCGGCCTCACCAACGCCTATCTGCATGACGACCAATTCTTTCCCGGCTGGACGGTGCTCGTCTTGAAACGTCACGCAACCGAACTCTTTCATCTCTCGCGCGAGGAACGCAGCCGTCTCATCGAAGAAGTCGCCCAGGTGTCCGCCCTGCTCGCCGAGGAATGGCACGCGGTGAAGATCAACTATGAACTGCTCGGCAATCAGCTGCCACACATCCATTGGCACCTGATTCCGCGCCTGTCGCAAGACCCGGCTCCACTCGAGCCGGTGTGGCGTGTTGCGCATGATCCAGTCAGGCTTGGTCCGGATGCCCTCGCCTCCATTGTGGACCGTCTCCGGACAATCTGGCCGACTCATCGGCAACCAGCGCCATTGAAGCCGTAACCCACCCATTGGCCATGATGCAGGCTCCGCCACGGCTGAACGAGAACAGTCCCCGCACCTTTTTCCAAACGTTGATCCGCACCCTGCCTCTGCACGTCCTGCTCGCCACCAGCATCGTGGGAGGAGCGGCGCTCTTGTACAGCCTCTCCGTCTCGAACCGTGGAACCTGGACCATGCTGGGAA
>DAONAB010000369.1:0-2830 GCA_035400805.1 Nitrospira sp.
CGCGGTGCGGACTGTAGCAACTGTGAGCAGGCATCCGTAGACAGGCCTTGGAATGGCTGCGTACAGTCGAACAGTATTACTGCGGAGATCAATTCGTGCATTCGCCGGTACGCCTCATCCCCCATAGGCCGCTTGATCGACGGTTGTCATTTTTGGCGGTCGGCACGGCCTGCCTATTGATCATCATTCGGCTCATCGCGGCGGTGGTCTGCGCGGCCTGTTTCTACGACTTTGAAGAGCCACAGCGCCGCTCCTTCCATCTACATACCGACGGCGACCGGTCCCCCTGTCACGATGGCCGCGTCGAAGTCGATCCGGTAACCGCTTGGGCCTGTCAGGTCAACAAAGATGAACCAGCATGTGTGTTGCCGGAAATCCCTCGTTTGCCGGTCCTTGTATCGTTCTTCGTGCCGTTGATCCTGCTGATGTGGTCCTATCCTGGCCGCCCGCTGGTCGCGGCTCATGGCCGCGGTCCCCCGTTCCTCGTGCACTGATTCAATTACAGTCACTTGTTTCTCGACCGATCCGTTGCCATGCAGACGGCCTGCGCTCGTCGGCTAGTTGCGCGATTTGTGTCGAGGTCATTCTTGCGCGACCTACATGAATCGGGTCGAAAGGGGAACGCATGCGTTGGTCAGCCTGCGCCGCGAGAGGCGTCGTTTTGTCTCGATGTGTCATGGGGATGGGTATTGTCTTAGGGGTACTGGGGGCAGGGCCTGGATTGTCGGCGGAGCCGCTGCCAGCGCCCACGGCTGACGCTGAAACGGTACCGGAGGTCGGTATGCCTGAAGTGGTGGTCTCCGCCACGCGCACACCGCAGTCGATTGCGACGATTCCGGGGTCGGTCACCGTCATCACGGAGCAGCAGATTCAGCAACAGAACACGATTTCGCCCACGCGAGCGTTAAATGATCTGTTGGGGAAATTGGTGCCGGGCTTCAGCCAGGCGGAGCAGAGCACCGCCACGTCGTTTGCACAAACCTTGCGCGGGCGTGACATTCAAGTGTTGGTGGACGGGGTGCCGCAAAACACCAGTCCGATGACGGGTCGCGATCTGTTCACGATCGATCCGAGCGCGATCGAGCGAATCGAGGTGATTCGCGGCGCCACGGCGGTGTATGGCAACGGCGCGACCGGCGGGCTTGTCAACATCATCACCAGGAAAGGGACGGACGGCAAGCCGGTCTATACGAGCGATACGAGCCTCAACATCGCGCCGCGCCGCCCGGGGCAGAGCATCGGCGGCACCATCACGCAAGGAGTCTCGGGGAAAAAAGGCGCGGTCGACTATGTGGTGACCGGCGCATTCAATCATATCGGCGGGACGTTTGATGCCCAGGGAGATCGATCGATGCCCAGTCATGGCGGCGGCATCGGGAGTGTGGCGAACTCTACTACCTATAACCTGTTTGCCAAGATCGGCTATCAGTTCACCGAGGAGCAGCGGTTGCAACTCTCCGTGAACTATCTACAACACCGCCAGCACTCGGATTTCATCGTGGACGGGGCTGGCTCTTTGGTATGCCCTACTCCGCAGAGTCCCGGCTGCTTTCGCAGCAAACAGCGGTATCTATCTGGGATGCAGCTGGACGACCAACAGCTTGGGGAGAACACGAATGTGAATCTGGAGTACACGCACCGGTCGTTATGGGGAAGTCAGATCAAGACGCAGCTGTTTCACATGAATAATTCGACCCGGTATCAGCCATGGGATGCGCGTGCGTTCGGAGGACCTCTCCAGCAAGGCTCGCAGGACTCGCGTAAATGGGGCGGTCGGTTCTGGGCGACGACGCCGATTCCCCTCTACGGCGATCCTGAGATTCTGTGGGGCGCCGACTACATCGTGGAAAACGGCGGGAGCCGTTCAACGTTCTTCGATAATGCGCAATTCGATGCCAGCGGAGGGCGTATCTTCACGAAAAACGGTGTCGAGCAAACCGGCAAAACCTTACTTCGGAATATCGGGACGTTCGCGCAGATGCAGTGGCATCCTCATGAGCGATGGCTGCTGCGGGGCGGCGTACGATACGAAGATGTCCGCCTGGAGGCATCGGATTTTATCAACTTCATTCAGAACACCATTCAGGGCGGGACGGTCGGGTACAGCGCCACGGTGTTCAACGCGGGGACAGTGGTTGATCTCACAAAGGAAATCAACACGTTCTTTAACTACTCCGAAGGCTTTTCGCTGCCGAGCCTGGCCGACTCGTTTGCTTTCCAGCCGTCGGGTAGTTTGGAATCGGTGAAGCCGAAGGCCATTCGCGTGCGGAATTATGAAGTTGGACTTCGCGGCACGTGGAGCCCTTTGACCGCCTCCTTGTCGCTATTCCGCAGCACCTCTCAATTCGGGGCCGTGTTCAATCTCCTGACGGGGCAACTCCAACAGGTGCCGGAAGTCATCGAAGGCATCGAGGCGGCGGTGGATGCGCGGCCAAGCGATCGCCTGCGAATCGGCGGGACCCTGACCTATCAAAAAGGGAAAGCGGACCTCACGAATGACGGGAATTACACGCCTCTAACTACGGCTCGTATTCCGCCGCTCAAATTGACTGCGTACCTTGAGCACGAGACCGTGCCGGAGTGGCAATGGCGCAATCGCATTCAGATGCTGTACTCCGGAACGCGCAGTCAGTCCCACGAGGCATTTCTGGCGGGACGCGGCGGGGATGGTCTGGCGGTGTCGAGCTATGTGATCGTGGATCTCTACAGTACGATCAAGGCCGGGCCCGGGTATCTGCGGCTCGGGGTCGAGAATCTTCTGAACAAGATGTATTTTCTGCCGCAGGCACAAATCGTGGGAACCGGGATTACGGGTGGGCGAGGCACCGTA
>DAONAB010000370.1:0-2786 GCA_035400805.1 Nitrospira sp.
TGGTCTATGCCTCCACGAGTTCGGTGTACGGCGGCCACACGAAGATGCCGTTCTCGGTGCACGACAATGTCGATCACCCCGTATCGCTCTACGCCGCGACCAAGAAGGCGAACGAGCTCATGGCGCATTGTTACGCGCATCTCTATCGATTCCCGATTACGGGATTGCGGTTCTTTACCGTCTACGGGCCCTGGGGCCGTCCGGATATGGCGTTGTTTCTCTTTACGAAGGCGATTCTGGAAGGCAAGCCCATCGACGTGTTCAATCACGGGAAGATGCAGCGGGACTTTACCTATGTCGATGATATCGCCGAAGGCGTATTGCGCACGCTCGATCGTCCTGCGCAGGCTGATCCGGCCTGGGCGAGCGACAACCCCGACCCCGGCAGCAGCTCCGCTCCCTATCGACTGTACAACATCGGCAATCACCAACCGGTCGAGTTGTTGCGATTTATCGAGGTGCTGGAACAGACGCTGGGCATGAAAGCCCAAAAGAACTTCCTTCCTCTCCAGGCCGGCGACGTGCCTGCGACCTATGCCGATGTCGCGGATCTCATGCGCGATACGGGCTTCAAGCCTGCGACCTCTATCGAGACCGGCATCGCCCGCTTCGTAGAATGGTATCGGGAGTACTACAAGGCGTGATGGCCTGTGGAGCGCGTGTTCCGGAAGCGTTTCCCCCTGGAGGTGGCTGAGAAGCCCGTCAAGCCACTCGGTCACCTCCGATACCTACCTGGCCGCGTATTGCGATAACACTCAGCAGACTTGCTTGAAGCCCTGCACGCGTTCGGCGCTACCCATGCAGAGGGATGCGTGACGACGGATGCAATGGCCTCGAGTTACTCGGTCGTGTGAAGGTGATGTTCCAGGGGTCCCGCCAGTGCCGGAGCGTCCTTCGTCCTTGCAGTTCTCCGACGCGGTTCCATTCTTCCCTCGGTAAGCGCAGTCAGACTGTCCCGGAAAATTAAGAGTAGTCGCGTGGCGCGGCGTCTCAAGTCGTTGTGAGCCGACTTGTCCTGGATGCCGAGTCGGGACTTGTTGCGGCTGAGAGTATGGAGTACAGTGGACATAAAGCTCCCCTCTCTATGCAAAGGACGTCAGTGGACATGAGCAGAAACGGGATGATTCTGTCGTTGCTCGTAGCAGGTTGGCTGGTGCTGGCCGGGCAAGGTTTTGCATTGGCTGAAGCGCCTTCGACCGAGACAGCGGCTTGGAGTGAGTTGCGTAGCCAATCATCGAACGTCTTGTCCCAGGCCCCTGCAGCGAGCGAGAGGCAAGTCGACCTCTTTCGGCAGACGCCCACCTTGAGTGGTCGTGTCCAGGTCAGTGAACAGACCCTGATCCCGTATGTGGGGGCCGGATTCGGCGGGGGATACGTGACGGAGCGGGATCGGGCCCTCGGTCCCATGCCGGGACTCCCTCAGCAAAACCTCTTGGGCGACTCGTTAGGCTTGGGCAAGGGCATGATGCCGAACGAGTTTCAGATGGGTATTCGCATTCCGTTTTGAGTCCTGCCGGTGGCGTGCGGCATCTCAGCATGAATCATCCCTTCCGGTTTCAGTGATTAAAAGAGCCGACGGGCGAGATCTGCCGGGTCGATACCATTCAAGCTCGGAAGGACCAGATGTGCGTCGAGGAGCTGGGATGCCGGGTAGGTCGTCGCAACGGCGAGGACGCGCATGCCCGCCTTCAGGCCTGCCAGAATTCCTGCCCGAGAATCTTCGATCACCAGACATTCGCTGGCCTTGAGCAGGGGTGGGCGGGGCATACGCGCATTCAACTGCCTGAGTGTGAACTCATAGATCGCCGCGTCCGGTTTGCCGACGGCGCAGTCATCCGCGGAGACAATCACCTCAAACGCCTGTTCGATGGGTGTGCCGGTGAGCGCGGCACGGATCTGTTCCCGTCGGCCGCCGGATGCCACTGCCAGACGGTACGCTTTCCCCGCGCGCTGCACGAACTCGGTGACCCAGGGAAACAATGCCGGTTTATGCAGCGCGGTATGTGCGCGGAACAAGTCGGCCTTTCGTTCCACAATCCCGGTGTGAATCGCCGGGTCACAGATTCCGTCCCGCTTTTCGAGTAATGCGGCCGCGCAGGTTCGTTCATCCATGCCCAGGTAGGTCCCGTAGTACTCTTCCTTGCTCAGGCTGAGTCCCGCTTCGGCCAACGCTTGCTGAAAGTAACGCAGGTGGGGCGTTTCATCGTCGGCGATCACGCCGTTGAAGTCGAAAATGATGGCGCGCAGAGCGGCCTCCCCGGTTCATGTTGTCCTACGCGGTGTGCGCGACTCTACCCGAGCGCAGGTGGCCGGACAAGCGGAACTCCTTGTCCCGCTGAGGTCCCTACGGTATGCTGCGTCACGACAACATACCGAGACCCGTTCGCAACCACAATCCGATTCCCATGACACGATGAGTGACTACGCAGTTCTCGGCGATCTATTGGTGATCTATGCGGTGTCCACCGCGGTGGTCTTCGTGTTCCATCAATTTCGCCTGCCGTCGATCGCCGGATTCCTGGTGGCCGGAGCCCTGATCGGTCCCCATGGGTTGCATCTGATTCCCGATGTGTCCCAGGTGCAGGTCCTCGCGGAGATCGGGATCGTGTTGCTGCTCTTTACGATCGGAATGGAATTTTCCTCCGCACACTTTGCAGCTGCCCGACGCATTCTCATGGTTGCCGCGCCGGTTCAAACGGGGGGCGTCCTGGTCCTGGCATTGCTCGGAGCGTTGGCGGTGGGCCTCTCGTATCAACAAGGGATTTTCTGGGGCTTTCTCCTCTCAT
>DAONAB010000371.1:0-2777 GCA_035400805.1 Nitrospira sp.
GTGGCCCGCCTTCGTTGCGGCGGCGTTCGGTCTCGGCCTTCTCGGGGCGCGGCTGGCTGCTGCCAGACGTCGTCGTAAGCCAATCCAGTCTGACCCTGCGCTCGTCTAACTGCTCTTCGCTATACCGTCAGCGCTCACAGATCTGATCGACTGCGGTGAGGTAATAAACCTCTGCCGGAGGGATGCCGCGCGATCAGTTATTCTCTTTTTCCATGGAGGCGATGAAGGTATCTGCTTCGTGAATGGATGCATTGAGATCCTTGATCAACAAGTCGACGTTGCCTTCGACCGTGGTCAATTCGCTCTTGAGCGAAGCAATAGCTTGCGCATTCAAGTTGTGCTTGAGAAACAGGACATGGTCTTTGAGTTTGGCCAATACGGGGTCCATCTTACTCTCCGCCCGTTTCATGGCCTTGATCAGTTGGGCATACTGGCTGCGGGTTTGGGTGAGCTGCTTCTGGCTTTTCTGACGCAGCGAGGCGTTCGAATACTGCTTCAATTCCCCCTCCCATTCCGTGAAGAGGGCGTCCGACACATTCTCCACTGAGGCAATGCGGCTGCGAACGGCCTGCGCGCGTTTTTCGCTCTGCTGATATTCGTCGTTCAACACCTCGTACTTGTCCTGCAACTCACCGCCCTGGATGTTCAGGGTCTTGGTAAAGCGATCGAGTGCCGACTTGAATTGTTCCTTCGCGTCTTGTTGGGCGTCACGGGCTTTCTTGACATCATCGACCATGAGGTCGCGTTTGTGGTACCCGAGTTTTTCCATCGTTTCATAATAGGCGGTCTGACAGCCGGAGACGGTGAGGCTTGTGAGGAGGAGCCCAGTCAGAGCGAGAGAGGCGAATGTGTGCGCGTGAATCCGATGTCGAACGTTCATGATGCCATCCTTCTGCAAACGGTCTATCCATGCGGCATGAGCAGCCTACTGTTGCCCCTCATCATTGATGGGTCGGATCCCAGCGAGCAGCATGGGTTAGGTTGATGTCTCGTTCCGCTACTGTACCAGACGGCTCCTCCTTCTTCCATTCGTGTTCGTGCCCGTGCCGGGATGTTGCCTGGACAATGACGCGTGAATCCTGACATCCTGCAGAGACGAAGTCTCATCACGCGTCTCGCCGACTGAGAGCCTTGTTGCTGGAAAGGAGTGTCGCCCATGCCGACCAATACCGTGCGCCTTCACCGGGTGTTTCGTTCTTCCCCGGAACGAGTGTATCGGGCTTTTCTCGATGCGGACGCGATGGCGAAATGGCTGCCGCCGAACGGGTTCACCGGAAGGGTCCATCACATGGACGCCAAGGTAGGCGGCACCTTCAAGATGTCATTCACGAATTTCACCACAGGCAAGAGCCACTCCTTCGGCGGCAAATATCTTGAACTCTCGCCCTACGAGCGGATTCGTTATACGGACACGTTCGACGACCCGAATTTGCCGGGAGAAATGCACGTGACGATTACCTTGAAACAGGTGTCGTGCGGCACCGAAATGACCGCCGTGCAAGAAGGGATTCCGGAGGTGATTCCCGTGGAAGCCTGCTATCTCGGTTGGCAGGAATCGCTGACCCTGCTGACGAACCTGGTCGAGGCGGAGATTCCCGAGTAGCCCATCACGCGTCCACCGGCAGTTCGTCCGACGGCACATCGCGGATCTGAATCGAGTCGACCCGTTGCTGCGCCAGCACGTCAGAGATAATCACGACCTTGTCTCCGGCTCGAAACTGTTCGCGATCTTTCAGAATGCGGAAGGCCGTTTGGAGCGTTTTTTCAGGGTCTGAACTGAAATCGATTTTGAACGGGAAGACCCCGCGATTGAGCAACATGGTCCGCCGGGGTTGGCTCATGTTCGTAAAGGCATAGATGTTGGTGGCAAACGGGCGGCAATTAGCGACGAGGTCGGCCATGATCCCGCGCCTGGTGATGACGACGATGCCCTTGGCCTTGACTCCTTCCGCCAGCTGCACCGCCGCGGCCGCCAGTTGCTGTTTGTTGCCTGCATCGCGCAGATGTTTCGCAAACTGTAATCCGGGTATCGTTTCGGATTTCAGCGCAATCCGGCGGAGGAATTCGACACAGCGCACCGGATACTTTCCCACCGTGGTTTCGCCTGACAGCATGACGGCATCGGCTTCTTCGTAGATGGCATTGGCCACATCGGTGACCTCGGCGCGGGTGGGGTGCGGATGGTGGATCATGGATTCCAGCAGATGCGTCGCTACGATCACGCGCTTTCCGTATTCGGCGCAGAGTCGCACGATGGTGCGTTGCACATTTGGCAGATCTTCCAGATTGATCTCTACCCCCAAGTCTCCACGCGCGACCATGATGCCGTCTGATTCCTTGATGATGGACTCGAGATTCTTCACCCCTTCCTGATCCTCGATTTTGGCGACGATCTTCACCCGTCCGACCTTGTCGCCCATGAGTGTTTTCAGTTGCTGAATATCTCCGGCCTCGCGCACGAACGAGAGCGCAATGAAGTCCACATCCCGTTCCAGACCGAAGAGGATATCCTTCGTGTCCTTGGGGGTAATCGCCGGCAGATTGACGCGCACTCCGGGAAGATTCACGTGGCGTTTGCTCTTCAAGAGCCCGCCGTCCAACACGCGGCAGCGCATGTGGCGTTCATGCTTCTCCAGCACCTCAAAATTGATCAGCCCGTTGTCCACCGTGATCCGGTCCCCGATGTTGACCGCTTCAAGCAGGTCGGCATAGTTGATGTGAATCGAGCTTTCCTCGACGTTCAACGGCCCGCGCGTCGTGACGGAGACGATGTCGCC
>DAONAB010000372.1:0-2745 GCA_035400805.1 Nitrospira sp.
CCCGGGATAACTCGGCCTGCAAGTCACGATTGTCGAGCACCAGCAGGGTCTGCCCCTTGCGCACGACGCTGCCTTCGCGGACGAGCAGAT
Organism: Nitrospira sp.; assembly: GCA_035400805.1. Classification (GTDB taxonomy): domain Bacteria; phylum Nitrospirota; class Nitrospiria; order Nitrospirales; family Nitrospiraceae; genus Nitrospira_A. Next base: position 91 of record DAONAB010000372.1, read on the forward strand.
TGTCGATGGTGCCCTGTATGCGGCTGGCCAACGTGGCTTGATAGACCGCCGTCACCTGCCCGGTCACTTCGACCGTCACCGGGACCTGGCTGGTCTTCACCTCGATCATTGCCAGCTGGAGGGCGGGCTGAACGGCCGTCACCGACGGAGCCTCTCCGCTCCGGGGCGGCTGCTCAGACTGCCCGCAGCCTGCCGCGAGCAGGAGAGCGACCACAAGCCATCCCGCTGTCACAGATGCGTCGTTATTCCTGAACACCCAGCCTCCGCAAGAGAGCCATCATCGGGCACCAGCCGCTGAATGACGACTGGATCAGATTGGCCGCGACGAACGCGGCGAAGTAATTATAGTAGGGATGGACTGTGGCGCCCAGCACGACCGCGCCCAGGACAAACACCCCGGCGATCAAACGAAGCGATTCATTGAGTCTCATGTGCCGCACCCCCTTTCTTACACCATATGAGTAAGCAGGGGGAAAAAGGATTCGCTAGAAGGCGAAGTCCGCCATGAATCAAGGACTTCCCTCGTCTCCGGCACAAACTTTCTTCTCACCCCGGCACCAACTTGAGCGCCGCCGCCCCGTACGCGAACGATCAGAAGCGATATTGGCCGCCGATAGAAAGAATCGAGTCCTGAAAGTCTCGGAGAGCATTCGTCGAGGTACGTTTGCCGTATTGAAAGGACAGCATCACCGTCGCGGCCGCCGACATGTGATACCGCAGCTCCGCGATGCCCTGGTGCGTGGCATCGAACCGGCCCACGTGCGTGTCGCCGGCGAGGCCGCTGGTAAATGTTTTTCGCCGGTGAATATAGGTGAACCCGAGATCCCATTGTCGATTAAGCCGAAACTCCGTACCGGCCGACACCATATGGAGGTAGTAGGACACGTCGTCCGCAAACTGCGTATCCTTGTGACCATCGGCCAGCCCCCGTTCATAGAGATAGGTCAGCGTCAATGTGAGCCAATCCAGGGCACGGTAGTCGACGCGGGGGCCGACAGTGAAAAAGTTCGTATTCCTTTCCGCAAATGAGTCGTTGTAACGCCTGAGCCCGTACCGGGTAATCAGCGTGCCGGTGACGGTGTCCGTCAATCGGCGTTCGATTTCGGCGCGCCAATGGTGCGAGCTGACCCGCTCTTCCTGAATCGAGCGGGTGCCGGTGCGCCGCTCGAAATTGGGTCCCAGGAAAAGATTGGGCACATACCGATACCGCACCATCACCGAGGTCGCCTGGTCGAGAGAAAATCGGTCCTGGATGCGGTAGTCGGCATGGTTAAAGATGGGGTTATTGGTGTAGATCGCCCCCTGGGCCTTCACCGAGAGTTCATTCTTCCCCTGCGCCGTGGGCGTTGAGTGCATCACCTCCAGCGCCGGCTCCCAAATCACATCCTCCGGCTTGTCGGCGGAGACCACCGTCGGTTGCGAAGGATCTTCCGTCAGGCGGAGCCGACGCGCGGAAGAAAACTGAAAGGCATCGGAGGTATAGCTCGTCTTCTGTTCAGCGACGGCCGACCATTCGGCTTGCGCCGGCCGATCCGGCCCCCACATCAAACTTGCCAGCACGCCCCACAAGGCGGCGCGGCACAGGGTGGACAGGAGGGAATGCGGGTACCGCATCATCGATTCGTGTGGCCCACAGGAGCATGGAATGGGGAACACATCCCCGTCAGTTTCGCACGCCATCGCGGAACAGGGGCCATCCCACGAGAGCCTGCTGCTGAGCGTCCGACAGAACAAGCCTCCCGTCAACAAAGTTCATATTTGTGAACCCCATAACTTCACCAGATTCACCACGATCATGCTGACCGCGATCGAGACCGTGATGAAGGCCGTAATGCGACCCATCGTGGTCGGAGAAAGCCAGGTGCCGACCCGCACCCCCAGAAGCATCCCCGCCAGACTCCCTGCCAATACCCATGCGGTGAGCGGCCAGTTGATCCGCCCGAATTGGAGATGGCCGACCACCCCGCCGATGGAGATACAGGCGATGATACTGAGAGACGTCCCGATCGCCAGCCTGGTCGGGAATCCGAGGATGACGATCAGGGCCGGGACAACCATGAAGCCGCCACCGACTCCGAACAAGCCGTTCATGGTTCCCACCGCCAGCCCGATGCCGCCGACCTTCAGCCAGCAGGTGCGGGGAAAGCGGGTCGCACAACTTTCTTCCCCGTCAGATCCGGAAGACATCCGACGATGGCGAGTCATCGCCGCTCTGACCAGCAGCAGCAGGAGTCCGAACAGCACCAGCAGGATTTCCTCGCGAACCAGGCGATGCCCGAACGCGCCCGCCCACGAACCGATCGCGCCGGTCCAACTGAACGCCAGGACGGCTTTGGCCTTGACCTGTCCCTGCCGCCCATATTCCCACGCACCCAGCAACGACGAGGTGGCCACGATGATCAACGACATCGCCGCCGCCTGCTGCATGGGAATCCCGGCGAGGTAGACCATGAGGGGGAGGCCCAGAATCGCGCCACCCGTCCCCGTCGCGCCCAGTTGCAAACCGATGGGGACGCCCGCCAGCAGGGAACGCAACGCCTGGTCGATCATGCCGGTTCCTTCTCGATCGTCGCCACGCGATGCCCCGTCCCCATGTCGTTTAGCCCGGATTATTCATGAATGTCGTCGCGAGGCGTTCGAGACCGAAGCCCGCCG
>DAONAB010000373.1:0-2718 GCA_035400805.1 Nitrospira sp.
CCTGCAAGAAGATGTAGACCACGAAGCCCAGGATCGGGCTGCCGCTCTGGCCCTCTTCTCGATCACCGCCCTGTGGCTGGGCGACCATTTGATACACAAAGTTGCTGATGTAATGGACGAAGGTGTTCATCAAGCCGGCGAGCACCGTCGTGGAAAACATATCGCCGTTGAAGACATGCCCCATCTCGTGGGCGAGCACAGCCTTGACTTCGTCTTCCCGCAGGTTGGCCAGCAACCCGGTCGAGACCGCGACCATGGCGTTATTCTTGCTCGGTCCCGTGGCAAAGGCATTGGGGTCAGGCGATTCATATACCCAGACTTCGGGCATGGTGATATGGAGCCGTTCGGCAATCTCCCGCACGGACCCGTAAATCACCTGTTCCGCGGTTGTGCGTGGCTGGGTAATTTGAACGCAATCCAGCATGGCGCGGGCCATTTGTTTGGAAAAGAGCAAGCTGATGAACGCGCCGCCGAAACCGATCACCAGCGACCAGACCAGCAGTTCCTGGCTGAAGGCTCCTCGGACATCGATGCCGAAGGCCGGCAGGACGACGTTAACCAGCACCCTGACCGTAATCGACAGGGTGAGATAAATGAGAATGTTCGAAATGAGAAGCAGCCCGATACCCTTCAACGACTTCATATCTCTCCTCCTTGGAGGCCCGTTCTCCTCGCTCCCTTGTTCTACGGAGAGGAACGAACCTTGGATGTTATTATACCGGATCCTGAGTTGATTATTGGCCCCTGGGCAAGGGGATTTCTTGCGTCTCGATGTGAAGAGATAATACCAGGTTTCCGGTCAGTCAAGTCGCCGGCTCGGTTGACCGACTCCGCGGCCTTCTGCTAGAACCGATCATCATGAGCAGGGTCTCTGGTTTTACGCAGCTCGGGTTTGTCTGTGTGCTGATGTGCGGCACGGTCATCGCCCCTGCGCTTGTGCATGCTGCCGATCAAGCACCTCAGGTTCCGCCGCTTCAGGTGCCGGTCGATCAACTCGACGGCATTCAGCGAGCCACGGTCATCCTCGACAGTTACTCCTATACGCCCAGTCATTTGATCGTCCAGGCAGGGAAACCAGTCGAATTGCTCCTGACCAGCATCACCAGCATTACTCCGCACAATTTTCTCCTCAAGAACGAAGCGGCGGGACTATCGATTGAACGAGATGTGTCCTCGGGCCGGACGGTCACGGTGCAGTTTACCGTGAGGAAGCCCGGTCTCTATCCCTTCTATTGCGACAAGAAGCTCCTGTTCTTTCCGAGTCATCGGGAGAAGGGCATGGAAGGTGTGCTGGAAGTTAGATAAGAAGGTTGCCCCACGGCTATCGATTCCGCAAGACACGAACTGCTCCACGGTATCCTCAAGCAGGTTTCCCGGTCGTTTTATCTGACCCTCAACGTGCTGCCGGCGACGGTACGCGACCAGATGGGGCTGGCCTATCTCTTCGCGCGTGCCGCCGACACGATTGCCGATACCGACCTGATCGGCCGCGAGCAGCGACTCCGCTATCTCAACCAGTTTCGAACGCAGTTCAGTTCCGGCCCTATAGCGCGGAGGGACATGCATGCGATCCAAGCCGCACTGATTCCTCATCAAACCGACTCCGCAGAACGGGTGTTGCTCCAGCGGCTGGAAGACTGTTTGACGCTGTATGATCAATTCGATCCAGCCGACCAAGAGCGGATTCGATGGTTGATGGGGGTGTTGCCGGACGGGATGACGATGGATCTTACGCATTTTCAGGGCGATTCGGCTCAGGACCTGACGGCGTTTCAGACCCTGGACGAATTGGATCAGTACACGTACTACGTCGCCGGTTGTGTCGGCGAATTCTGGACCAGGATGGTCTGCGCGCACTGTCCGTCGATATCAGGCTGGGATGTGAAGAAAATGTCGGCCCTCGGGGTGCGATTCGGCAAGGGGTTGCAGCTGACGAATATCGTGAAGGATCTTGCCCGGGATCTCCACCGTGGCCGCTGTTATGTGCCGGAACCGCTTCTCCGTGAGGCGGGCCTGACGCCGGTTGATTTGCTGAATCGAGAGAACCTGCCGAAGTTCAGGCCGGTGTTGATGCGGCTGATCAAAATGGCCATCGAACACTTGGATCAGGGCTGGATGTACACCATGGCCCTGCCACGCCTTGAAATTCGCCAGCGATTGGCATGTATGTGGCCGATTCTGTTGGCGGGTGAAACGCTTAAACGTGTGGCCGCTGCGCCGGATCTCCTCGACCCGTCGGTCAACGTCAAAGCGCCGCGCTCCGTCGTCTATCGCGTCATGGCGTTGACCACCTTCACGGGCGGTTGCGGATACGTAGGGACGGCCTACTGGGGGCGCTTGCGGAAGCAGATCGTCTGATCGGGGAACCGTCTACCTGCCGACATTCTGGAGGTCAGCCGTTGCCGTGAAATGTATTGCGGAGCCCTGGATGATCCGACTGCTCGGGGTGATGTATGGAGTGGTTGCCACATGGTTCGCTCCGGCCATGGTTCTGGCGGTCCTTGCGCTGCTCGGCCTTCTGTTGAATCCTCGCGTGATAGGACTAAGACACCTGCTCGTTGAGGTCGCAACCGTGTCGTTTCAATTCGGATGCGCTACGCTTGCGTCTGTGGGGTTATGGCGTCTACGGAGGTGGGGCCTTGGGGTGGCTTGCGCCTACAATCTGGTTTGGGCAGGAGTGCTCAGCAGGCACGCCCTTGAGAGCGGAGGCAGTCTTTC
>DAONAB010000374.1:0-2713 GCA_035400805.1 Nitrospira sp.
GAAAACGGACGTCCTTCACCATCACTTCATCGCATGCGTCCCGTGTGTGACGGCTCCACCTGCGCGCAAGGCCGCAGCCACCAGCACGGCCTCGGCGATTTCGTTCTCCGATGTCCCTAAGCTCCGCGCGCTTTTGGCGTGAATATCGATGCAGTAGGGGCACTGGGTGGTACACGCCACCGCGAGTGCCATGAGTTCTTTGTATTTTCTCGGGATCGCTCCGTCCGCCAATGCGGCCTTATCAAAGGTGACGAACGCATTCATTGCCTCCGGCGCGTTGACGCTCAATGTTTTCATCTTGGCAAGATTGTTCAGGTCGTACATGACTCCCTCCCTTGCTCGATCGTGTCGACGGCGCTTGCTGCGTCCCGTCGGACACCTCCTGGTGAAAAAGCCGGCAGACACACCGACAGGTACTCGGCGCCTTCGCTCTCCGGCGTGCGATAGCGCACCCATTCCCCTTTCTGCACGATGACGGCCTGGCCTGCTCGCACGTGATCGGTCCCAGTGTGAGTATCCACCGCTACGACACCTCGCAACACCACCGTATACTCATCGAATTGTGCGTACTGGCCCGGCTCACTCCAGCCGCCGGGACTGACCATGTGTGCAATACTGACGGCTTCGGTGGCGGTGTTGCGGCCTCCCACATATTCGGCGATCTGCTTCGGTGGAACCCCCGCCGCGGAGATGATGGTCGGGTAGTGAATGAGGATGGCCATGTCGTCCTCCTGTAATGGCTCGTCATTTCCGTGTCCCGATGACCTCCAGATATTCCGCCCGGACAATGGTGCAGCCCGCCCCCGCGCGATTGTGCGTCGTCCAAAGCGCTTCCAGATCTCGATGAAGCTGCGCGCCGCCCTCGGCATTGAGAGACGCAAATGCCCGATTGATGGGACCGTAATACAGCCGGAACAGGTCCACGGCCTCTGCCGGTGGAAAGGGATAGTTGAGCGGATAGTCCCGCCGTTCAAGGCGTAACTCCGACATTCCGCTGCCGAGTCTTGCCCGCACCGTGGTCTCGTCGCCCCAGAGAACCGGCGAAGGCACTCCCGAAGGCGCAATGAACTTCGACACGGTCTTGAACATCTGCCCGACGAACCCCTGCGGCGTCCAGTTCGCCATCGCTACGGTGCCGCCCGGCACGCAAACCCGTAAGAGTTCCTGAGCGACCAGATCCGGCTGCGGGGCGAACATGGCGCCGAGCACGCTCACCACCAGATCAAATGACTTGTCGGCATACGGCAGGGCCTCGGCATCGCCTTCGTCGAACGTCGCTCGCAGCCCCTCGGCCTGGGCCCGTGCTCGCGCCCGTTCCACCCAGTTCGGCGCGATATCCACGCCAGTCACCTCGAGGCCGTCTTTCGCCGCGATCAACGCCAGCTGGCCTGAACCGCACCCCACATCGAGCAGGGTGGTTCCCGGCGCAACGGGCAGCCGCTCATACAACTCTCGCGCGCCGCTTTCGAGATAGCGCGAAAATCGATCGTAGTCCCCGGCCATCCATATGGTCTTGAGCCGAGCTTTCACACTGTCCATTTCTACAGTCCCGGTGCTCGTCGCCATGATCAACCTCCTTGTACGTGTGGTGGGATGTGGCATCCCGCTATGACTGTCCCCACTATAGGCCCCCACCGAAACGGCCGCTTATCCGCGCGTCTGGCTCTCTTAGCAGGAGCATGCTAAGCTCGCAATTCATCTTGCCGAGCGTCCGGCCCGTTTAGCCGACGCGCAAGGCATGACCGGTGGAACACCGATGGATGTCCTCTCCGAAGTGCTGAAGAGCGTCAAACTCGACGGCGCGGTGTTTTTCAATGGCGAATTCTCCGCCCCTTGGTGCATGCGCGAGCCGGACTCCTGCACCATGGCCGGCTACCTGTCTCCCCGATCCGTTCATGTGATTATTTTCCATTTGATCCTCGAAGGTCGTGGGCATGCCTGCATTGAACAAGACCATCGTCGCGTCCCGCTGGTGGCGGGTGACATCGTCATGTTTCCGCAAGGTCACTCGCACCTGATGGGGAATGGCCCTCCCGTCACACCGGTCGACAGCAGGATTCAATTGCAGGAGGTGATTGCCGAAGGGAAAATGCTGTCACAAACTGGCGGAGGAGGAGAACTCACCAAACTCGTCTGCGGGTATCTGACCTGCGATCCACAACTCGGCCGCGTCTTTCTCGCCGGCTTGCCTGCCATGATCAAGCTCAACATCCGGGAGGATGCATCTGGAAAATGGTTGGAGGATACGTTCCGTTATTCAGTGGACCACGCCGATGCGTCTCGACCCGGCGGGGCGACCGTCATCGCGAAATTGTCGGAAGTGTTGTTTGTGGAAACGCTGCGGCGGTATATCGCCAGGCTGCCGCCGGAACAAACAGGATGGCTGGCCGGAGTTCGCGACCCCGACATTGGAAAGGCTCTCGCGGCGCTGCATCGCGCCCCGGCGGAGCCATGGACTATCGCGTCCCTCGCCGGCGAGGTGGGCCTGTCACGATCCGTGCTGGCGGAGCGTTTCCGGCGTTATCTGTCGGAAACCCCGATCGCCTACCTGACCCGCTGGCGGCTGCACCTCGCGGCACAACTTCTCACGTCCACCTCCAAGAGCGTGGCTGAAATTGCCGGCGACATTGGCTATGAGTCTGAGCCTTCCTTCAACCGCGCCTTCAAGCGGGAGTTCACTCTGCCTCCGGCAAGATTTCGCGCCCAATCCAAA
>DAONAB010000375.1:0-2704 GCA_035400805.1 Nitrospira sp.
ACCGGTCTGAGGCAGGAGCAGCGAAACCATGCGCTGCACAACTCTGAACATCGTGAATATTCCTCACTCATCCCTGCTTCGATGATCCCGCATCGACGACGTGCGCACCGGCCTCACGGCATCCAGTCTCGCGCCCCTTCGATTTGCCCACACTCATACGAAACATCACACTTGCAGCATACGGCGACTGATTCGACGTCGTTGCTCGGCGGTGAACCGCATCTCGGCTAAGGTGAACAGCAGCCGCTCCTCGCAGACGATCAGTTCACGATAGCGATGAATCAACGCATGGAGTGCTCCGGTCAGTGTCCGCAATTCACCGCATGCTGTTGGCGCCGCTCTGTCCTGCCCGTCTTTTCTTGCAAGCCGCCTCAACACCGCGATCGCATCAGCTTTCAGCGCCCGGTGTTCGTCCAGGAAGCTCTGGAACTGCTGTTGCTCCTCCTGTTTCCGTCTGAAAATTCTCCGGAGACTGCCGACCAGCATGGCTTCACGTGTGAAATGCACATCCACGGGACCGGTAAAAAATTCGAGCAACTCGTGTAGCGTCTCCCGGTTCGTCTGCGTCGCAGAATCGTTCCCTACGGAGCAGGAACTCATCGCCGTTTCAACCATCATCAGTCGGTCCAGAATCATTCGGTGCTCCCGCTTGAGCAATGCCACCGGATCGACGACGATCCTGGTTCGCGTGTTATCTGGAGACACCATCGTTCCAGGATTCCGTGACGGACACTCCCCCGTACGAATTACGCGACAGCGTGATGCCGCGCGCACTCTATCGAACAGGACGCTGGGGCACACTGGGATCGGCCGGTCCGGCCTATGATGGATCTCATGGTTTTGAATAGGCCGTTAGACCTACACGGGGAGGGACGCGGGCAAGCGACGGGAAATGTGACACTGAGAATAGATGTGGATGAAAGGCATTGCAGGCGTGTGGAATCTACACGCCTGAACGTCGCGGTGCGCCTGTGGCGCGTCAGACACGACACAGCACGGCATAGGTGAGAGCGGTTCGTTTAGCGTTCGGCGATTCTGGAAAGACGGTCCGGATTGAGCAACGTAATGGTTCGACCATCGAGGGTGAGAATTCCCTCATCGCGAAACACGCCCAGCAAGCGAATGGCGGTTTCCACCGTAATTCCCGCCATCTCAGCCACTTCCTCCCGCTTGAGGGTGAGCCCCACCCGGACATGATCGTCCTGTTTCTTGCCGAATCGATCGCCGAGTTCCACCAGCAGGCCGGCTAATCGCTCGCGGGCGGTTTTGAACGTGAATTGATCGAGGTGATCCATGTTCACCCCGACTTCGTGACTGAGGAGTTGGATCAGCTTGATCGCGAGCTGAGGATTTCTGCGGATGAGTGCGAGGTAGCGTTCCTTATCGATCACGCAGACGTGGGTGGGTTCCAACGTCTCGCACGTGACTTCATGAAGGGCTCCCTCTCCGAAGACGTGTTTCTCGATCAACTCACCAGGGCCCAGGATGCGAACGATCTGCCGGCGGCCCCGCGTCGATGAGCGAGTGAGCTTGACCTTGCCCGAGCACAACACGTAGAGGCCCAAACACAGATGCCCTTCATAGAACACGGTCTGGTGAGGCGCGTACTCAAGCGTGCGCTTGATTGTTTCAAATTCGGTGAGATCGTCTCCCGCAATGTCGCACAGTACGACTTTCGTGCGCAGCCCGCAGGTGCTGCAATGCTCGATGAGGCAGGGCTTCCGTTTCACAATTGACTGCTTCCTAACGTCACGCTATCACCGTGCTCTCGCGTACGACTCGCGCCACGATGACCGGCCCTTTCATACCGCATTCAGACGAATGCGTCATTCCCCGCCGTTCGCTTTTGTCGACCGTTCCGATCTGGAAGGGGTTGATTCCGACTGGACACGCGAAGAGGTTGATGAGGGGCCGGCCGCCCCCTGATCGAGCAGGAAACGAGCCGGCCCATCGGTCTGGCGGGAGGAATATCTTCCTTCAGCCTCGTTTCACTATTCCTTCGTCATCGAGATCTTCGTTCCCGCATCTTCCTTGGCATCCTGCGCGCACCGGAATCCCATCCAATTGATCTTGGTCTTCGGATCGGTGCCGTTCCGCATCGCCGCGCGCATGGTGGTGGTGCTATCCATCCAGCCGCCACCGCGGAAGGCTTTCTGCGTTCCGGTTTCCGGTCCCTTCGGATTCCGGCCCGGCGCGGTTTTGTAATAATCCTGGTCGTACCAATCGGAGACCCACTCGGCCACGTTGCCGATCGTCTGGTACAGTCCGTAGGGGCTCAGCGCATTCTCATACTTGTCGACAGAGATGATGGGCGGATACAGCAACAACCGTTCGGGGCGATCCCGCACCGGCCCGGACAATCCGGTTCTGCCGAAATTGGCCCTGGTCGGACCGGCATACTCACTCCCCCACGGAAACAGTCGGCCATCCACGCCACGCGCGGCTTTCTCCCATTCGGCTTCCGTCGGCAACCGCTTGCCCGCCCATTTGCAATACGCATCCGCGTCGTACCAACTGACGTGCATGATGGGATGGTGCGCCATCGTGTCCTGGAAATTGCCTCCGTCGTAGCGCCAATCCAACTGCGGCAGACGATCCGTGGCGAGAACGAACTTGAGATACTCGAGCGCGGTAACTTCGTACTTGCCGATCATGAACGCATCCAAATACACCGATCGTTGGGGGATCTCACTCCGATACGCCA
>DAONAB010000376.1:0-2691 GCA_035400805.1 Nitrospira sp.
GCTTTTGCCAGATTGACCGGAATCTGCCCCGTGGTGATGAACGTCGCCGTGGTCAACACAATGACCAGCAGCACCAGCATGATATCCACCAGCGGAATCACATTGATTTGATCGACCTCACGCTCCATGGTGCACCTTGTACTGCGCGAGCAACTCGCTGACGCGCCGCCGGAGCACGTTGTTCATGACGACGCAGGGAATCGCGACCACCAGTCCCGCCGCGGTCGCCTTCAACGCGAGACTCAGGCCGATCATGATCGTGGTCACAGCCATGGAGCCGGAGCTGCCCATGGTGTGGAACGTGAGCATGATGCCTAATACGGTGCCGAGCAGGCCGATGTACGGCGCGTTGGCCGCCACGGTCCCGATCACCACCAACCGTTTGGTCAACGCAATTTCGCATTCTTCGATCGAGGCGAACCCTCGCACATCGATGTTCCGGTAGCACCACCAGCGCTCGATCGCCACGGCCACCGCCCACAGGCTTAACCCGATCAACAGTCCGATCACGCCGTACTCGACGGCTTCTTTCAATCCCTGCATGCAGCATCACCTTCCATCTCGTCCGATTGATTCATGGTTCGACCGTCCCGCCCAGAGCTTCTCCCCGACTCACGGGCCGAAGATCCTATACAGCACTGCGCGTCACCCTGCGTTTTCTCCACCAAAGACACCAGCCCGTCACAAACAGAAGTGGACAGATCAGGCCCGAGACCACCACGATCCAGCGCCCGGTCAGCCCGAAGATCTGTCCCGAATGCATCGGCCATTGCCATTGAATGAAGTGGTCCCCGGCCGTCCCGCGCTCCGGACTTTGTATGTGCACAATTTCGCCGCTGTACCGATCCACCACCACGCATCGCCGGCTCAGTACCAAGCTGATCCCGGGAACATCGCGCCGGCAGATCGTATAGGTGCCCGTCGGTTTCTTCGGCAGGTAGAGCCATTCCGGCCGCCCTCCCGGGTACTGCGTTTCCACGGTCTGCATGACCTGTCCCAGAGAGATGGATACGCGGCCTTCGGCCGGTTTCGAGTGAATGTCGTATCGATCGATGGTGGGAGAAAACAGCCGCACGACCGCGTGAAACGGCGCCCGCAGATTGAGAAAGACCCCCGACAGAAAGAGGGCCAGGAAGATAAGCGAGCAATACACTCCCGCGGTCTTGTGCAGGTCGAAGTGGCGCCGGCGTACATGGGCCCGGCGTTTGATGGTCAGCGCCGCACGCCACCCGCGGTTCCGCGGCCACCAGAGGTACAGACCTGTGAACAAGGACACCATCAGCACCATCCCGATGACGGCGACGACCGTATCCCCGAACGGCGGGTCTCCGAATCGCGGCAACAGCAACGCATAGTGCAGCGCAAACACGAAGCCGATGAATGTACGAGGCACGGCGCCGCCGAGGCCGGCCGGCCGGACCAATCGGGAACCGGTAACCTCGGCGCGATACGGATCGACGAACACGTGGTGGAGCTCAAACTCCATCGGTGACTTCGCGTCCGGCCAGATGGGCACCGACACGTTCCACCGAAAAGCAATTCCGTCATGGCGCGGGTATTGCCCGAATACCAGATGCCCCCCCTGGGGCATGATGCGCAGCGCAGCCGCGGCAATCTCATCCACCGGACGATAGGCCGCCGACCCACCGGGCTTCGGTGCCACCCGGATCAGGTCAGGATTCAGCCACTCGTCGATCTCCAGATGAAACACGAGGATGCTGCCCGTCAGCCCGATCAGCACCAACAGGGCTCCGGCCGTGAGCCCGAGGTATCGATGAGCCAGTAACCAACGCTTGCGTAGGGCGGCGACCGTCAGCGGCACCATGGGCTTTGCGGAGAACATTCGCTGTCGCTCATCTCTCTGTCAGTATTCAAGGCGCAACGACCCGAACACCGTCATGGGCGCGCCCGGATAGACGCCATTGCGCGGCGCCACGTTCGAATTCAGGTCGGCGTTTTCGTAATACTCGTGATTCAACAGGTTGCGGACCGTCACCTGCGCAATCGCGCGCGTCGGGCCCATCATCCACCGGTACGCGGCAAAGCCGTCCAGCCGCACATAGCCGGGGAGGGTGAACGTGTTTTGAATGTCCCCATGCCGGGAGCCGGAGACGTAGGCCCCGAATCCCACACTCAATCCCTTCGCCGGACCGCTCAGTTCGGCAAAGTCATATTTCATCCACAGGCTGCCTCCATGCAGGGGCACACCCGGCAACCGTTTCTCCTGCAGCCCTGAATTGTCTTTGGTGACACGGGTGTCGGTATAGGCGTAGCTCCCGATCACGCTCACAGCCTCAGTGACGCGACCGGTCATGTCGAATTCGACGCCCTGGCTGCGTTGCTCCCCGACCACGATCCTCGCGAGCGGGTCGCCACTGGTCAGATCGGGCGTCACGAGGTTGTTTCTGGTCAAATGATAGAAGGCCACCGTGGCATTGAGGCGATGCTCGAACAGGTCGGCCTTGAACCCGGCCTCCTGCTGCTTGCCGGTCTGGGGTGGGAACGGCTGGTTGTTGGAAGACACGCCATTGTTGGCTCCAAACGACGTCACATAGTTACCGTACATCGCAAGCCACGGCGTCAGGTCGTAGAGCAGGCCGACGCGCGGATTGAAGCGTGAATCCTTTCGCGTGACACCATCCACATTGGCGCGCGCCTGGTCGAAGTTCCCGGCCGTGCCTCGCGCCACCT
>DAONAB010000377.1:0-2673 GCA_035400805.1 Nitrospira sp.
GCCGTGACGGTACTGGTCCTAATCAACGGGCATCACGAACCCGTCGAGTTTACGCTACCCCCTTGTGTCGGTGCATCCGAATGGTCACTTCTGCTTGATACCAACCTGCCGGATCGCCCTCAGGACCAAACGTTTAACGTGGGAACGCAGTATCTCATCACGGATCGCTCCCTGGTGTTATTGGTCTTGGGCGCCAAGCAGGCGGCAGAGGTGATTCCTGCCTAACCATCCTGTTTCAGCAAGCGGTGTGCGGCGGGGAAGAAATGCGCTGACGGCGGAAGAGGCCTGCCAACTTCCATGTTGAAGCTTTGACGTCAGGCGGCTCACAAGGCGGATCGACTCGCCTGCCGTGTCATTGAACCTGAGCCTCTCTTAGACGCGGTCTCCGACCGGATCCCAGTCGTGGTCTCGCTCGACGGCGCCGATCAGGCGTTCAAATACATCCGGGATGGCGCCCGTGACCCGACTCCAATTGGAAATCATGGGGACACCGAGGGGATCTTCCAAAAATGCTTCGGTGGCGATCTTCATGCCTTTCAGGAAGACCTCGACGGCCATCCGTTCGGCATGCCGGTCGAACTGTAAACTGTTAATGGCAGCATCGTTCTGATATCGCGTGATCGCATCCTGCGCCGATTGGAGGTACGTGGCGCGTAAGGTTTTGAGCACCCCCTCCGACAACACCACACCTTCGCTGGCGAGATTCCGGAACAGCGATTTGGTGATATCCACGCACATTTTCTGCAATCCCTGTTCGGCATTGTCCGCCGACAATCCCTGGTGCTTGTGTTCATAGGCATCGGCGATATCAGCCTGGCAGATTCGCCTGAGTGCGCAGTTGCGATAGATCTCAGATAACACGCCGACTTCCAACCCCCAATCGCCCGGCACCCGGTTGATCCAGGCGAGGTCGCGCACCATGGCAAATTCGCCCGCCAGCGGGTAGCGAAAACTATCGAGGAAGGTAAGCAAAGGATGGGCGCCGGCTACTTGCTGCAGGCTGCGAATCAACGGGGTGAAATAGAGTCGCGTGACGCGGCCGTGAAGACGATTCGTCACCCGGCTGTAGTAGCCTTTGCAGAATTCGTATCCGAGATTGGGATTGACGATCGGATAACACAGCCTGGCGAGATATTCACGGTTGTAGCTGAGAATGTCGCAGTCGTGCAGGGCGATGACGTTGCTCGCTCCGCGGGCCAGGACATACCCGAAGGCCATCCAGCATCCTCGGCCTTTGCCCTGTAACCCAGTGTCGAGTTCAGCCTGGGCCAGCAATTTCAGGATGTCCTGAATCCCGGCGCCGTCGTTCCAGACGATCCGCACGCGTTGCGGCAGCACGGAGAAAAATTGTTTGGCCAGCCGGAATTCCAGCGCCGACGCGCGATCCAGCGAGATGACGATTTCGTTGACGTATCGGATGTCCTTCAACACCTCGACGATATGTTTCAGCGCGGGGTTTTCCAGTTCCGAATAGAGCGAGGGGAGGACAAGGGCGATCGGGTTCGAGGCCGCGTGACGCTCCAGCTCCTTTTCCAGTTGCTCAAGATTGGAGCCGCCGATGCGATGCAACACGGTCACGAGACCGTTCTGATGAAAATCCGACATGATCCCTCCTGTGCAGGGTGGGGGAGAGGCTGGCTGTCTTTGTTCTTACCCGGTACGGGAGGAGACCATCCCCTGACTGGAGGTGGACATCAACCGTGCCGGGCTGGTGAATGTGCTGAGAGGAGATCGCTGCTACTGTGCCGGAGGCATGGCCTTGCTCGTCACGACCGACTTCACGATCTTGGCTCGTTTCACGGATTCCAAAAAACGATCCGGCGGTTCTGGATTGGGCAGATTCACCTCCACGGAATACCATCCTGACTTCATCGGCCCTTTCTTGATGCCGTTCAGTTCCTGGACCAAATCTTCAATGCTCTTCTCCGTGGTGCCGTCCTGAAAGGCGACCCAGAACATGAAGGCCTGACGGTCTGCCTCTCGAAGGTTGTCCGACACCGGGACCACCGTCGGGGCCGGTGTTTCCTTCGGCGGATCGTTTTTCGCCACGACAACCGGTTTGGATGAGGCATTGGCTTTGGCGACTTCTAGCGAGGTCAAGGCCAGACGCGCATGCAACTCTCGATTGCGGCTTTCCAGCACCGCGACCTGTTTCACCAGGGTTTCGTTGACCGACTTCACCGCCTGAAGATCCTGGCGCACCAGTTCACGGTCGGCTTCGACCGCATTCACGGCCACGCGCATGCCGGTTTGCACCTCCTGTGCGACATCAGTTTTCACGGTCTTGAGGTCTTCCTGGACGGCGACGACTTGGTTGGCAAGGCGTTGCTGCGTATGGGCGACGGTATCGATGAGCGTATTCAATTGCGCCATGCGATCCTGCTCGGCGCGCGAGACCGCCACCGCGGCCGTTTGTGATTCGACGAGTTGCGCCAGCTGCTGGTGAACTTTATCGATCTGATCCTGGGTCGATTGCCGCGCGGCCAGTTCTTCTTCCAACTGGTGCGCCCGATCCTCTGAGCCTACCCATGCCGGTAGCCGTTCAGCCAGCAGCGCGACGACTCCCACGGCCAGCACGATTTGCGCGAACGCCGTGGTCATGGCCCACACCGTGGTGCCCTGTGTCGAGGCGACGGCGGCGCGGGCCGGCAGACCGATGGCGGTGGCGAGATG
>DAONAB010000378.1:0-2669 GCA_035400805.1 Nitrospira sp.
ACGCCTTCGCGGCGCGGGAGATCGCGCATCGGGCGGCCCTCGAAGCGCGCGAAGCTGAACTCCCGATCGCCCCACCCCGGCTGTCGAAATCAAAAGCCGCCGGGCGGACAGGCGGGGCGCCGTTGAAGCTGATGGCGGAGATTCGCATGGTGAAATAAAGAGTTGAAAACACTGAGGACGGCAACTGAAAGCAATCCGGAGTTTCGTGCCCCAACGGTCACTCCGGGTAGATGCATTCCGGGCCGTCTGGCGTTTCCTCGACTATCGTCAGCCGATCGGCATTATGCTGAACAATCAATATCCGCCTCTGATCCATCTCGGGCCACACAATATCGATCCGGCGGATTTCCTCCTCTTCGTAGGAATAATGGATTTCGGTGTATTCCAGTCTTTTCCTGAGAAGCTCTCCGACGCGCACGACACGTCCATCCTCGCACCTAACGCAGGCCACGCGCTGCAAAGTGGGAGTATCTTCGAGTCCGTCCAGTGCGCTCCCGTATGAATAACGCAGTATCTGTCCATCGATATGGTCGTAAAACTCCCAGAATACGATCCAGGCCTTCGTTGCCGCTTCGGAGGGCTCTGAATATTCCTTCCTGCCGAGAACCCTGCCAGTCGCATCAAAGTAGTAGCAATATCGATTCTTGGCTATTTTCTTGGGAGCTGCGTCCAGAAAACGGCCAGGTTTTATTCCCAGAATTTCCATTCGATAGGGCTCAATGGACAAGGGCTCACCCACACCCATTCCCCATTTCTTTACAACTCCCTCTGATTCGACTCTGGCGACACGCTCGTTATAAGTCGGGTGCGCACTTTCGAGGAGTTTCAACAGATCCGATTTAGTCACAGATCGTCACCTTTATTCAACGAACAACTGGAAAAACCTTGCCAGAGAACAACTCCGACTCGAGGTTCGATAGCCCATTCAAGAAAGCGGTCTTGGTATTTGCATTTTTCAATGTATCCCAAACGTGCTGCTTATACGCATTGCCATGCACGCCCTCACCCGCGTGAGCCGTCGCCGTTGTGCCTGCCTTGCGGGAGGAAGGCCCCTTCGGAAGCCAGATACCATTCTCTGCATCATTGACGCCAATGCCGAGGGTCTTCATCTTTTTTCGAAGTGCCTTCATTCGCTTGTCCTTTGAATTGGACATCACGATGTGGTGTGGCCGATAGTGCTTTGAAGGTGGTTTGCCCAGACTGCGGGCGAGCTTCTTCGCATCGCTCGCACAACTGAGTCCCAGCGGATCGATCCACGCCGTGACATTGGCGGCAAACTCGTACGGACTTTCACCCGCCACGAGCCCCACTGGATCACAGGAAACAAATTGGCCACATTCCGAATCGTAATAACGATGGCGGTTGTAGCTCAATTCGGTCTCGTGATCCAGATACTGGCCCTGCAGCAATACTGGATTGCGGATACCCTCCTGCGCCTGAACACATCCGCCCCACGCCGCGAATTGCGCGGACCAGACAAGCGCGCCGCTGCGATCAAGTACCTTCCGGGGACACCCGTTGGCATCATTCTCGTAGAGCAGCACATTCCCGTTGGTGATCGCCAAGGGCTCGAACGTCCCCGGCCGATAGACGAACTCCCGCGGTTTCCCGTCGATCACATCCAGTGCCAGCGCATCCACGTCCCAGCCAAACCATGTACGCCGCCCGTCCGTCTCCTTGAACAGCCGGCGTCCGAGCGGATCGTAGGCGTAGGTTGTCGTGACGCGTCGGCCTCCCGCGTCCGTCCGATGGCTCGCAATCAGGCGCTGGCTGGCATCCCAGGCGAGATCGAGGCGCTTTCCGGCGTCGTCCTTCCGCACCAGATTGCCGGCCCGATTGAAGCGGTAGCGGGTGCCTTGATATTCCCCTTCCCGTTTCCAGCCGTCGCTTTCGGCGATCCGGGTAAGCAACCGGTCGCCTGCCGGATCGTTGAGGAAGCGATGGATCGCCCCCCGCGGATCGGTGTGCGCCAGGATGCGGCCCATCGGGTCGTAAAGATAAACATCGGTGCCGAATTCGCTGTCATGTCGCTCGGTCAGGTTGCCGGCTGGATCGTAGCGGTAGGCGGTGCGAAAGAGTTCGGTTGCATCCTTGCGCAGCGCCTGCTCGGTCATCAGCCCGTCTGCGTTGTAGCGGTAGGAGCGCTTGAGCCCGGGGGCGAGTTCTTCCTCAGTGATCTGACCGAGCGCATCCCGACGGATGGTGATTGGCGCCGCATCGTTGATGCGAATTTCGGCAGGCTCATCGAGAAGGTCGAAGGCGTACCGGATCTGGTTGCCCTTGTTTGACTTGCGTAGCACGCGGTTGCCCGCGGCGTCGTAGGCGCTTTCGATGATGAAGCAGTCGCCGCTGGCATGCTGCTGGATTTCCTTCAGCAGCAGCCCCTCCGCGTCGAACTCCCGCGTGACCTCCACGTGCGCGTTGCCGGTGGCGATGAGGTTTCCGTTGGGGTCGTAGGCGAAATGTTCGATCCACGGAGCACCCCAGGGCCATCGCATTCAAAAGTCATAACGGATGAATCCCGAGCATTTTCATACGGATATCGTCATCCCAGGCCGCCCGTTTGCGCTTGAGTCGCAGGCTCGTCTTGGCGGTGTCGGTTTTGTCCGCACGAATCAGGTTCAGCACGATCTTCTTGAGCAGGGAGAGGTTCTGCGGGGCGTGGTCCT
>DAONAB010000379.1:0-2665 GCA_035400805.1 Nitrospira sp.
GCGCATTGATCGCCAGCAGAGGCAATAACTCCTGGGCTGCGACTATTCAGGCATCGATCGCGGCTCAACCGAATCTCTGGTTCGTCATCGGATTGGGTCTGGCCTTCTTACCCGCCGCGCTGGTGGGCTTTCTCGCGCACAAATCGATTAAGGCCTATCTCTTCTCGCCGACGACCGTCGCCATTTCCTTAATCGTCGGAGGCGTGATCATTCTGGTGGTTGAGCGAATGCAGAGCCGTGTCCGTGTGAAAGAGCTGCTACAGGTGACGCCACGATCGGCCCTGCTGGTAGGCCTGGCCCAATGCGCCTCCTTAATTCCAGGCATGTCCCGCTCGGGCTCCACGATTGTCGGAGGTCTGCTGGCCGGCCTCGACCGGCGTGTCGCTACCGAATATTCCTTCTTCCTGGCGCTCCCGACCATGATCATCGCTACGATCTATCAGATGCTCAAATCGCAGGCCGCCTTTTCTCAGGATGACTATGTCGCGCTCGGGATCGGCCTGGTGGTGTCGTTCGTCGTCGCCTGGGCGGTCATTGCGGCGTTCCTCACCTTCGTGCAACGCCACAGCCTCAGCGTGTTTGCCTACTACCGTATGGTCCTGGGCGTCATCGTGCTGCTCGTGGTCCGATAACTCAATCCCCAAACAGGAGTCGACTCGTCATGGCAAGTAACATGGACAGCGTCCACGTCTATGATACGTGGGTCAAAGGAAAGAACGGAAAACTGCACTTCGATGTGATGACGACCAGTCAGGAAAAAGCCCTGACGCTCGCGAAGCAGTATTTGGTGGGAATCGGCGAACCTCAAGCCGAGATTACGCTCAAGGAATGCCAGTTCTGCCATAGCGAACCGCTTGTGATGTTTTCAGTCGAGCAGCAACGGCAGTTCCGGGAGCAGGGCGGATTTATCATCACCCTACCAGCCTGAGGGCCGGGGAAAGCGGATTATGTGGACGGCGGCTCGGAAACAACCGGCTGATCTTCCGGCTCCTTCTCCGTCGCGAAGTGAAGAATCAAAAACACAACGCCAACGGTGATCGCCGAATCAGCCACGTTAAACGCCGGCCAGTGATATCCGTTGATGTAAAAATCGAGGAAGTCGATCACTTCCCCGTACCGCAACCGATCCAACAAATTTCCAATAGCCCCGCCGAGAATACCCGCTACGCTGAGCCGCCCCATCCAATCGTCTTTCGGCATGCGCACCATGATCATGCCCAGCAAGCCGACGGCAAAGACCGAGGTCAGGCCGAAGAAGACAAACCTGAACGAGCTGCTACTGGATGACAGGAACCCGAAGGCCGCGCCGGGATTGCGAATGTAGGTGATACTGAACAAATTGGCGATCACCGGGATGGACTCATGGAGCCGCATGGACTCCATGACAGAAACCTTCGTGACTTGATCCACCACCACGATCGCCAGGCTCAGCAGCCCGAGCAGCAGATAACGGATGGACTGGCTCAACGGACGGCCTCAATACAGCGATCACACAGTGTGGGATGGTCGGCGGAAGTGCCCACAGCGGATCGATAATTCCAGCAGCGCTCGCATTTGATACCTGTCGCCTTCTCGACCGTGATCGCGAAATCCGGCTTGAGCGGAAGATGATGAACAGGCTTGAGCTCGACATCAGATACGATGAAGAACGCTGCTAGATCCTGAAGGTACTGCTTCAAAAATTCGTAACGGTCCGTATTCGCCTCGATGACGACCTTTGCCTCCAGCGGTGCGCCGATCACCTTGTCGCGGCGCTTCACTTCCAGCGCAGCCTGAACAGCCACTCGCACTTCCAGCAATTGCTCCCACCGCTCCGCCAGCTTGGGATCGGCCCAGCGGGGATCAACTTCGGGGAACAGGGCGATGTGCACACTGTCGGCTTTCGCCTCTGCACGCACGGACTCGGGCAACGACCTCCAGATTTCCTCGGCGGTGAAACTCAGCACGGGCGCCATCAATTTAGTCAGCGCCACCACAATGTCGAACAACACCGTCTGCGAGCCACGCCGGAGCGGAGAATCCTTCCGGAACGTGTAGAGCCGGTCCTTCAGAATATCGAGGTACACGGCACTCAGATCGACGGAGCAGAAATTGTTCAACGCGTGAAAGATCGTATGGAATTCAAACTCGTCATACCCCTTCCGCACGCGCGGGATCAGGTCGCCCAGCCGCATCAGCGCCCAACGGTCCAATTCAGGCAACTGCTCGAAGGGCACGCGGTGCTGCGCCGGATCGAAATCGAAGAGATTACTCAGCAGAAAGCGACAGGTGTTGCGAATCTTTCGATAGGCTTCGATCAGGTGATTCAGGATCTCCTGAGAAATCCGCAGGTCTTCACGATAATCCTGCGCCGACACCCAGAGGCGAAGGATCTCGGCACCGGACTGTTTGATGACATCCTGCGGCGCCACGACGTTGCCCGCCGACTTCGACATCTTTCTCCCGGCCCCATCCAGCACGAAACCATGCGTCAACACGGCCTTATACGGCGCGCGATGATCGGTGATCACACCGGACAACAGAGCGCTATGGAACCAGCCACGATGCTGGTCTGACCCTTCCAGGTACAAATCCGCCGGATACCATTGGCGTGGCTTGAGGACGGCCGCGTAACTCACGCCGGACTCGAACCAGACGTCCAGAATGTCGCGCTCCTTTTCGAATT
>DAONAB010000380.1:0-2660 GCA_035400805.1 Nitrospira sp.
TACTGAGAACCGGCGGTCGATGATGGCGTCGGCAGGCGATTTTTGTCGGCCTTGGCGTCATTGGCCAGCGCCCATGAGACATTGCGCTGGAGTCCGGCATGTTTGGCGCGCCGAATGGGGCTCTGCTTGAATGCCGCAGCGAAGGTTGCTTCGTTCATCTCCATCAAGCTGCGCAACGAGGGCGAGGTGGTGAGCTGGGTGGGTTGAAATCCCGGCTCGCTGGTCGGTTCGGCCTGGTGGTTATACGGACAGATATCGAGACAATCGTCGCAGCCGAAAATCCGGTTGCCTACTCCTCGCTTGAGTTCATCAGAAAGAGTCGGCTCGGTGCCCCGAAGCTCGATGGTGAGGTAGGAAATGCATCGCCCGGCGTCCACGACGTAGGGTTCGGTGATGGCTCCCGTCGGGCACGCCTGGATGCAGAGCGTGCAACTGCCGCACAAGTCGGTTCCGGCCTCGTCCGGATCTAGTTCCAGGGTCGTCAGAATTTCCCCCAATAACAGCCAGGAACCGAACTGAGGTGAGACCAGATTGGAATGTTTGCCGATCCATCCCAGCCCCGCCTGCTGAGCCCAGGCTTTTTCCATCACCGGCCCCGTATCGACGTAGACGCGATGGCGACCCTCCGGGGCCAGGGCCGTGATCCGTTCAGACAGCTGTGTTAAGCGGTCACCCAGGATCGTGTGATAGTCGAGTCCCCACGCATACCGGGCGATACGCCCGTTGCCCGGTCGCTCGTCGGCCCGTTGATCGGTGTAGTAATTCATGCCGACCGAAATGATGGCACGGCATCCGGGCATGACCAGTGCCGGATCGGCCCGCCGCTCCGGGTCCCGCGTCATCCAGTTCATGGAGGCTTGGAAGCCTCGCTGCAACCATTCCTGCAGTCGATCAAGGAGCCGAGGGAAGGGAGAGGCGGGACTATGGTCGGGTGGCGGTGCTAAAGGGAGCGGCAGCCTACTGATGCCGACGGCGTCGAATCCCAGCTCGCGCGCGGCTTGCTTAATCAGCGCTGTGAGCGGCTCGGGCATTACGGTTTTGCGCACTCGAAACGCACCATGAATTGGCCGGTACAATGGCCGGAATCGCAGCGCGTGCATTGACCGGTAATCTTGGTTTTCCAGTCCGTGCCTTTTGAGTCGAAGGTGCAGAAGGTGCGCCCGGCTTTTGAGACGGTGGTCCAGGGTTTATCGGTCCCGGGAAATTTGGCGATGACGCAGCCGGCAGGAATCGGGACCTGGCATTGATGAGCAGGGTCACCCTTGGCCATGCCAAAACTGCACGAGTGCTCCGTCGTGGCCGCGGAGTCAGGGGGTGTTTGTGCCTGCGCGTCGAACAGCATGACGCTGAGCGGCACTTGCATACTGAAGAGGGTCAGAGCAATCACACGAACGAGCCAGGTCATCGTACCGCGCTCCAATGAAAGGCGGCATGGTACCACAGCCCTCTTTCCACAGCGAACCCTCATCCCTGGCATGAGGCGCTATTTGTGCCTTGAGCTTCCCCGATTCTGTCCGCACATTGTTCAAAAACCACCGTCAGTGTAGGGGCGAACAGGAGTCTTGCGAGCCGTAACATCGTGTCAGATCAGGAAAGGGCGAGTGGCATGCTAGTTGCGTTGACCTGTGAAGACCTAGGGCGTGTGGATACGTGTGCAACGGGACGACGGGATCCCGGCATGACGGGCGACGATCGCGTTTAGCCGTTCTCTGGTTGCACTATGGCACAGGAAAAAATTTTAATAGTTGACGATGAAGTGGTGGTGGCTGAAGACATTCGCCGACAACTGCGTTCGCTTGGGTATGTCGTGGTCGGGGTGGTGGCTTCGGGAAGCGAAGCCGTGGATGTCGCCGGAGAACATCGGCCGGACCTGATCCTCATGGATATCAAGCTCAAGGGGCCGCTCGATGGGATCGATGCGGCTCGAACGATTCAGTCGCGCTACGGCATTCCGGTGATCTATCTGACGGCCTTCTCCGATGAGGACACGCTGGAGCGGGCGAGACCTACGCTTCCGTTGGCGTATCTGATCAAGCCGTTCGTGAGCAGCGATTTACGCGCCGCGCTTGAACTGGCGCTCTTTCGCCATCGTGTCTCGCGGATCGCCGAACAACGCGGCCGCTGGCTCGATTCAGTGCTGCAATCGATGAGCGATGCCGTCGTGACGATCGATCCTCAAGGAAAGGTGACGTTGCTCAATCCGGCGGCGGAGGGATTGACCGGTTGGTCCCAGCCAGACGCGCTTGGAAAAGCCATTCAAGATGTCATGGTCGTGCTGGATGCCCAGCGGCGCACCCCGCTGGTGAATCCCGGCCTTGCCGCGCTGCAGAACATCCGGAGAGAGGATTCGGGTAAGCGTCCCTTTCTGCTCATGAGTCGTCAAGGCGTCGAGCATGTGATCCATGAGAGTGCGACCGTGATTCAAGACGAACAGGGCGTACCTAGCGGAGCCGTGCTGGTGTTTCGTCTCGCCACCACGTAGCAGGTTGTTGATAGCGGCCGCCAGCCGCATTCTCGCGGCGCGCAAGGCTCCAAGTACCGCCGAGAGTACGCATCGCCTCTGCGCTGGTTGCGGCATTTCCGGAACACCTTTCTGAAAAGCCTACAAATCATACTGAGCCTGCTCTCTGCGCTCGCACTCCCCGCGGCCAATGAGTATA
>DAONAB010000381.1:0-2652 GCA_035400805.1 Nitrospira sp.
GGACCATGCGCTGGCCGGCACATCGGGTCTGCTGAGCTTACGCCGGTATGTCAATGAAGGCTGGAACACGGTCGTATTCTGACAGGTGAGTGGACGGGAGATCGGCCTGCGACGGGAAGCCGTTGCCAGGTCGACTCGACGGAGGGTGAACCAATGGCGATGAAATATCTCGAGACGATGATGACCGACTCGGTCCTTCGCGCGCAGCACCATTACTATGGACATGCGGCGAACATCACGGGTGCTCCTGAGCGCGATCTCCTCGGCGAAGGAGAGGCGGATTTTATCGGCGCCAGAGACAGTTTCTACCTGAGCACGGTGAGCGAAACCGGCTGGCCCTATGTCCAGCATCGCGGAGGGCCTAAAGGGTTTCTCCGTCTACTGAATCCCTCAACCTTGATCTTTGCGGACTATCAAGGGAACCGTCAACTCTTGAGCACGGGCAACCTGTCCGTGGACGATCGAGTGTCCTTGTTTCTGATGGATTACCCGAATCGGGCCAGACTGAAAATCCTGGGCCATGCCAGAGTCGAGGATGCCCGATTGCATACAGATCTTGCGGCACAACTCGCCAATCCCGGCATGAAAGCGCGCGTGGAGCGCATCGTGTTCATCGATGTGGTGTCGTTCGACTGGAATTGTCCGAAGTACATCACGCCACGATATTCGCTTGAAGAGGTCGAAGAGTTGGTGGGTCCGTTGAAGGCGAGAATTGCCGAGCTCGAAGCCCAATTGTCGATGACCAAAGCGTGAGGGCCTCCGCCATGAGGCGGCTGCCCCATTTGTCGGAGGAGCTCAGATCATGAAGGTCGCACAGATATGGCGATATCCGGTCAAGTCAATGGCCGGTGAACGGCTAGAGCATGCGCGTATCGGACCACTCGGCATCGAGGGAGACCGCGTCGTGCATGTGGAGGATGCCCAAGGTCATGTGATCACGGCTAGATCGCACTACCGGCTGCTCGGTCACCGTGCCACCCTTAATGGGTCCGGCGAGCCGGTGGTCGATGGCCGGCTGTGGAGCGACCCCAATGTCCGCATGGATGTTGAGGACATCGTTGGGCCTGGTGCCATGCTGGTACGCGACGACTCCAGCGATCGCTTTGACGTGCTCCCGTTGTTGGTGGCGACGGATGGAGCGGTTGCGGCATTCGGGCATGACGGTCGGCGGCTGAGACCGAATCTGGTCATCGGTGGGGTTGAGGGTTTGGCTGAGCGCTCGTGGTCCGGGCAGTGCTTGCACATCGGAGAGGTCATCATCGGAATCCAAGATCTCCGCGGGCGCTGCATCATGACGACGTTTGATCCTGACAGTTTGAAACAAGATCGTCAGGTGCTGACGGATATCGTGCGGAGATTCGGCGGCACGCTCGCTTTGAATTGTTTCGTGATCCGGGGCGGAGACGTTCGAGTCGGCGACACAGCTGAGCTGGCTCGGCAGCGTCAATGCGAGGCCGCTCATGTGTCGTGAGGCCACCGCGGAGCGAACCGCCGAGTCACGGGGCGAGCCTGCCGGCCAAAGGCCCGTCGTAGCAGTGAATCGGCGATTGCAGCAGAAGTGCGTATCAATAATTGCAGGCCAGGCGGGAGATGGCATGAATGCCGCAGTCATCGACAACGCGGCTCAGTCCACAATGGATTCAACGGGTCTGGCGCAAGGGACAGCAGAAGGTGGCGGCGTTCTAATTGTTCACCCATCACCTGTGTGGGAATTCCTGGTTGCCATTTATATGAAACGCCGCAAGGCATAGAGGGAGGAGTCATCATGAGCAAGTCAGTGAAGGACACGTTGGAAGAAATGTTGGGCATCCTGAAGGAGGGGCAGATGACCGAAGGTCAGAAGATCTACTTTGCGGATTCGGTCGTGACACAGGAAGGCAACCAACCACCGGTCGTGGGCAAACAGGCCTCCATTGAGCGACTGGATAAATTTAGAGAGACGATCGGGGTGGCGGCCTTTGTCAGCTACACCATCGGCGCCGTTGCTATTTCTGGAAGCACCAGTTTCTACGACTCGGTGCTGACCGTCAAATTGAAGAACGGACAAACCATCAGCCTCGAGCAAGTCGTCAAAACGGACTGGCAGGACGGCAAGATCGTCAAAGAGCGTTACTACCATAGCTGAGTACGGATGATGTCGCGTGGGAGCGGACGGCGCGGCCATTCGCTCCCGCCTGCATATATGAGAACGACGTAAGGAGGCCATAATCATGAATGCTCTCGAACAGCCCAGGCGTCCATTTCCTCCATTCGATGCCATGTCCGCGGCCCAGAAAGTACGCATGGCAGAAGATGCGTGGAATACGCGCAACCCCGAAGCGGTGTCGTTGGCCTACAGTGCGGATAGTCAGTGGCGAAATCGTTCAGAGTTCCTAACGGGACGGGACGCGATCGTGAACTTTCTACGCCGCAAGTGGGAGAACGAGCGGGATTACCGCCTCATTAAGGAACTGTGGGCATTTCATGGGGCGCGCATCGCAGTCCGCTTCGCGTATGAGTGGCACGATGACTCAGGGAGTTGGTTTCGATCGTATGGCAACGAGAACTGGGAATTTGATGAGAATGGCCTCATGCGTCGGCGCATCGCCAGTATTAACGATCTTCCCATCACCGCATCTGAGCGGAAGTACCACTGGGCTTCGGGCAGGCGTC
>DAONAB010000382.1:0-2625 GCA_035400805.1 Nitrospira sp.
CCGGGCGTGCTGGTCGATCTGCAAGACCGACTCGCGCAGGGCGATCTCACCGCTCTTCTGGTGCGCACATTTACCGACCACGAAATCACCCACGAACTGACCGCGGCCGTCTTGTTTCCATTGGCCCGCCATCTGACCTTTCACGAAGACCAGGGAAAAGACTGGGACTACGTCCCGTTGGCGCGCACGTCGCCACGAAGTTGGGCAGAAACGGATATGAAGGGTCGGGTCGTCAGCTATGACGAAAAAGCAGATGTACAAGGGCCATTAGCGCTGGCCGCCGCCTTGACGCCCAAACAAGCACCGGAGGAGGGCAAACCCCGTCCCGCCGTCGTGGTGGTCGGCAATTCGGCGTTCGCCAGCAATGGATTCATCAATTTCGTCGGAAACAGCGATTTCTTTCAACGCACAGTGGGCTGGCTCTCGGAAGAACGTGACTTGATTTCCCTCACACCGAAAGACCCGGCGGTTCGACCGTTTACCCCCAATCCGCTCCAGGAGCGGATCCTGCTCTATGTGCAGGTGATCTTTCTCCCGGCCATGACCGTGCTCTGCGGTCTGCTGGTCTGGCGGAAGCGGCGTCGCTTGTAGGCCATGGCACGCTATTGGCCGACAGCACTGCTGGCTGGTGTCCTTGCAGGGCTTGGCCTGTACCTGTACTTCGTCGAACTGCCTGAGCAACGCACGGAACTCGTCACGGCCACACAGGCCAAACAAATCCTGCCGTTTGAGCAGGCCCAGATCAACGGCCTGCGTGTTCGAAGTCATTCCGGGGAAGTGCTCCTCAGCCAGCCCCCTGGCCGTCCATGGGGAATCACCGCGCCGATTCAAACTGACGCCGATCAACGTCAGGTTCAGGCCCTCCTCCGTGCGCTGGTCACGGGCAAAGTCTCGCGGCTGGTTGAAACCCACCCGGTCTCCTTGACGCCCTTCGGTCTGGATCACCCCTCAACCGTCGTGACCGTGATTGCGGGCGATCGCGAAGACACGCTCTCAATCGGGGACGCCGGTCCTCTGTCATCCACCCTCTATGTACTGCGAGCGTCGGACAAAGCGGTGCTCCTGACCGACCTGGCACCGAAAGACTTTCTCAACCGCACCCTCCTCTCCTTCCGGCGAAAAGAATTGTTGCAGTTCAACCAGCAGGAGACGGAGCAACTTCGCCTGACCTACCCCACGACGGAAATCGTGCTGTACGGGATCGAGGAGAAGCCAAAGAAAAAATGGAAAATCCGTTACCCGATTGAAGCGGAAGCGGATCGCACGGAAGTCCAAGCCCTGCTGTTTCGCTTGGAAGATCTCAAAGCCTTGGCCATCGTGGATCCGGGACCAGAACGGGAAAAACTCGCGCCGTTACTGACCAAACCCAAGGTCAAAGTCACCGTGCATGCAGCCGGGACCGACCAGGTCGTTCGCCTCTTTCAGCCTGACCCGGCCAGCGGCGAAGCCTATGCGCAAACCGCACAAGACGGCCCCATCTACAAAGTCAGTCCCTCCGTCATTAAAGAATTGACGAAGGATCTGTTCGCCTTACAGGACAAACGGCTACTCGGCGTCGAAACGGGCGACATTGCCCTGCTCTCCATCAAAACTCGAGATGAGCAATACACGCTGGTTCATGACCGGGACGGCTGGATGCTGGAAGATCAGCCGACGGAAAAACTCCGGCAAGACGTCGCCGATCTTCTCGTGAGCCGTATTGTGAATCTGCCCGCGGAAGAGCGTGTGCTCAAGCAAGCCGGCCCCTTGGCGCCCTATGGACTCGTCGCCCCGGTCGCGGAATTTGTCGCCACCGGAAAAAACGGGCGTGTGGCCGGACGGCTGGCCCTCGGCAATCAATCAGGGGGACTGCTCTATGCCATCGGCCACCGGATACCAGGCGTCTTCCAGGTCCGCCCCGATCTATTGACCCAAATCCCTTCCAGATTGGCTCTGCTCGCGAGCGGTCCAGCCACACCTCCCTAACCCGCGACTAGAGGTGTTTCCAGGAAGAGGATGAGTATGCTACTGTGCGCCCATCGCTCTTGATCAAGGAGGATCCTTCAATGATGTACTCGCGTGTTCACGGTGCCATTGTTCTGTCCTTATCTCTGCTTGTGCTGAGTGCCTGTGCGACGGAAGAGACCATGACCAGCGGCGGATCGACGCACGCTGCATCGGCGAGTGGGTCGATGAAAGCCGCCACTCAGGCCTATGATTCCCTGCAGTCCTGCCTCGGTCGCATTCCATCCGGGGGCACTGCGGGGACGCGCATGATTGCCGAAGAAAGCTGCCAGCGGGATGAAGCCCTCCGCCAGGCGATCGCAGGAAATGCCGCCGCAAAGAGCGGGAACCGCTTCGCGGCCGGAGCCGCCGGCGATAGTCTGGAAGCCTGCATGGCCCGCATCCCGAAAGACGGCTCAGTGGGTCAGCGGATGTTGGCCGAAGAAAGCTGCAAGCGCGACCAAGCCAACCAGCGATAATTCGACATTCCGATGTGATGCATGCCGCGCCTCCGGAGGTGATCACGCCCCTTCGGAGGCACGCCACGCTGTAGACAATCTCACCGTCTTTCAGTATCGTACGACAAGGCCCCCGTAGCTCAGTTGGATAGAGCAGCGGTTTCCTAAACCGCGGGTCGCACGT
>DAONAB010000383.1:0-2612 GCA_035400805.1 Nitrospira sp.
AAAAACCGCTGCGCGAGCTTGAGCGCATCCACGTCCGGCCTGTGCACCTCGACATCCACACCGACGGCGAGCCCCGCCGCCACGGCTATCACGGCATATTCCCCTGAATGGGAGAGGCTGAACTGAATGTCCTGGCCGGCACAGGAGCGACCGGTCAGAGCCGGCTTCCCATGGGCTCCGGTAGCAAACTCAATCTGCCTGGCTTCTCTGTCGACGTAGCGGGCCAGAATAACGCGCAGCAGCCCGTGCGACAGGATGAACCGGCGGCGATCCCGCTCGAAGGCAAATCGGGCCGCACGGGCCTCTTCATCACGCGAGAGCAGAGCGGCAAGAGCGTCGCGTTGCACCTCATGTCGGGCAAGACGGCAGAACCAGACATGCACATCCTGCCGGCTCAGAGCGGGCAACGGCGAAGAATCTCTGGAGGGAATCGACAATCCGGACATGGGTTGAGACACGCGAGGCGCAGACCCTGCGTTATGCCGAGGAGCGGATCACCGGCTTCAGCATTGGGGGCGTTCGATTCGAGCCCGTTGAGGCAGCCCGGTTCGGAGTTTCCAGAATCTTGCCTTCGTCGAGTTTTAGCACACGGTCGCCCACATGGAAATACCGGTCGTCATGGGTGACCACGATGACACCTTTTCCTCGCGCCCGCAACTCCGGCAAGAGCTCACCGTAAAAAACTTCCTTGTACTGTGGATCCTGATCGGCCGCCCATTCGTCGAACACATAAAACGGTCGATCTTCCAGCATGGCCGTCACGAGAGCGAGGCGCTTCCGTTGGCCCTGTGACAGGTTGATCGTCGAATACTCGCCGTCGCGGATCGTGACCTTGTGTTGAATCCGGAGTGTCTTCAACCAGCCGTCCGCCTGACTCTCAATCAGTGCCGGATCGAGCCCCAACAGTTTCTTGAACAGGTAGAAATCGGAAAACACCGCCGCAAAATGCTGCCGGTACCAGTCCTGGGTCGCGGGCGTGATCGCCTCGCCGTTCAGCCTGACCTCCCCCTGCTGCGGAAGGTACAGTCCGGTGAGCACTTTCACAAAGGTCGACTTCCCGCTGCCGTTGCCCCCGATGATAAACACCAGTTCGCCGGTCCTGATCGTCACATCCAGCGGTCCAAGGCTGAACGACCGCTCATCTTCACCTTTCGGTTCATAGGAAAAAATCGCCTGCGAGAACTCCAGAGATTGCGTGCCGTGATTCACCGGGCGCTCAGCGCCACCCTCACGACCGCCTTCATCCAATGCCACTCCCAGCGATTCG
Organism: Nitrospira sp.; assembly: GCA_035400805.1. GTDB lineage: Bacteria > Nitrospirota > Nitrospiria > Nitrospirales > Nitrospiraceae > Nitrospira_A. The sequence goes on from DAONAB010000383.1 coordinate 1,268, forward strand.
ATCTTCTCCAGCGCCACTTGCCCCCGACTCAAGGTGGGCACCATCCCGAGCAGCCCCCACATCGGACCGATCATGTAGAGCATCGCGAACGCATATCCTGTCAAAGACTCCCCCGACAACGACAACACTCTGGGAAAGAGCAGGAGAATCACCCCGATCAATCCGTAAAAGAGCACCTGCGTCCAGGAATCGGTGGTGAGGTATTGCTTCGTCGTGACCAGATTGTGATGGCGGAGCGCTTCGGCAGCCTGCCGGATATCCGACTCGACGAACGTTTCACGACGCCCGCGATGCAACATCAGCTCCTTCATGCCCTCCGTCAGGCTGCGAAAATGCTCGAAGAGGGCCCCTTTCGCATCGCGCACCGCCAGCGACGACCGGAGCACCCGATTGTAGAGCTGCCGGTACCCGAGCAATCCCAACACGGCCAGTAGGACCACGCCGAGAAACGCCTGCCACGAGAGCCACGCAAGGTAGAGGGAGCAGCCGGCAAGGATCGCGACATTGATCGCCAAGCCCGGCAACCCGTTCACCGCCCAGGCCATGGCATTCGTGTCCTCCGTCAGCGTCGCCAGAATTTCATGCGCGCCGCGACGTTCCAACGTGCGATAGGGGGCCCGCACCACTTTCCAACAGAGATCCATCCCGAGCTTCAAGATGGTTTTCTGCGCGAAGGTGACGAGCAACAGTTGGGAGAGATAGTTCGACAAGACCTTCAGCACCGCCAGACCGATGAAGGCCACCGCAAACAGTTCGGACGTCGCCCCGGCGCCGTTGATGAGCTTGTTGATGACGGCGAGCAGACCCACGCTGGACAGCCCGGCCAACAGACCGGTCAGGACCATCAGCACCATCATGCTTCGGGCGTCGCGGAGCAAGAACAGGAGAAACCGATACATTTTCATCATGGTGAGGAGGCTTTCATGTTGCCGAACCTAGGCGGCTCTTGAGGAAGGCCCCTTGCCCTGATCATCCGGTTTGTTCTGGAGCGTCGCCCACGCTTCCTGCCAAAACGACTTCAGATGGTGCGCCAACTCCTGCACATGCGGCGCGACAAATAACCGCCCCGAATCTTCGGCCGGCAGATAAATCGTCCGGCTCATGCCCCTCGCGGATTCGCCGAAGACCAACCGCGTATCATCGCTGGAGTTCGTCAGCGGATGTTTGGAAGCAATCACATTCAACACCGGTCCGCGGAACGGTTTCAAATCGTAACGCGCCACGGCATGGAAGGTGGCATACGTCACCTGATCCTTGTAGAGAAACTCATCTTGATGCTCGGCCGCCTCAGTATGGTGCATGAGATTCCAAATCCGTTTCAACTTGCCTCTCCAGAACGACGGCC
>DAONAB010000384.1:0-2588 GCA_035400805.1 Nitrospira sp.
CGGATTTGCCCGAGGCGGTCGATCAGATTCGGGAGGTCTTGCGGGCGCGACATCGACTCCAGGGCGAGCAGGCGGACGATTTCACGATCCGGACGCAGGTCGATATCGGAAAGGTGCAGGAGAGCACGAGTCAGACGCTGACGGTCATGCTCTTTGCCATCGCGTCGGTATCGCTGTTGGTCGGCGGGATCGGCATCATGAATATTCTGCTGGTGTCGGTGACGGAGCGGACGAGGGAAATCGGAGTCCGCATGGCGGTGGGGGCCAAGCGCCTGCACATTCTGATGCAGTTTCTGATCGAGGCGGTCACGCTGAGTCTGTTCGGCGGTGTGATCGGCGTGGTCGTCGGCATCGTCGGCGCTCGACTGACCACTGTGATCGCGGGATGGCCGACCATCATCTCGTTCGATGCGATCGTGACCGCCTTCGTGTTCTCGCTGGCCGTCGGACTGTTTTTCGGCCTCTATCCTGCCAACAAAGCCGCGCGACTCAATCCTATCGAGGCCCTGCGCTACGAATAACGCCCCAGACTGAACCGTCGGGCCTTGGACGTGAGGCGGCTCCCGTGGGCTATGAGCGTAGCATGGAGGGGGTTAGTGAAAGGCTCGTTCGAATTCCGCTGGAATGGTACCCAGCACGGAACGTATCCCCCGGGGAGGAGCTTCCGTGTCCTGGTTGGCCAAATCGATGACGAGCGGGACGATGTAGGGTTCCCCCGATGGATCGTGGGTGATGGTGACGATGGGCTGGTGCAGTTTTCCTGAGTTGATGACGGACACGATGGCCCGCTCGCCGGTGGTCAGCGAGACATAGCTATACACCGGATAAATCCCCATCACTTTGACGAAGAGAGAGATCAGCCGGTTTTCGTATCTGCCTTCCTGCCCTTCCTGATAGAGCCGCTGCAATGACTGGTGCGGGGTGAGCGGCGAAGCGCCGCCGAATCCAGTCAGCAACTCGTCGTAGCGATCCGTGACCATCACGATCCGTGTCATGTCGGAGGTGAATGCGCCGCCGGTTTCTGCGGGGAATCCGCTTCCGTTCAGATAGGCATGATGCTCCGCCACGATCTGTTCCACCGCCGGTGAGAAGCCGTCCCGGCGTTCGAGCAGAATGGCGCCTCCGCGCGCGTGGGCTTCATAGGTCCGCCGGTTCTGTTCGGAGAGGGTGGTCGAGGTGTCGTGAATCCGTTGGAGAATGTTCGGCGGGACCTGCATGAGGCCGATGTCGTGGAGCAGTGCGCCGGTGGCTAATTCCTGGATGGCCATGAGGTTGTAGTCTGCCGCATGGGCCAGAATCATTGAAAAGCTGCAGGAGGCCAGGGCGTGCTGGCTGAGCGGGGCATTGCCCGTGCGCCCTTGGTTGAACGCCATGAACAGGGCATGGGTGTTGAGCGCTTGGGCGACGGCACTGATCGCATGCACGGTGTGTGTGGCCTCTTCCGGATCGACGACGCCTGTTTGCGCGATGCGTGAGAAGGTGTTCTGCACCGACGCTTCGAGTTGAGCCCGTGCGGTTCTGGCTGTCAATAGCTCTTGCGTCATCGCAGCGAGGGAGCGCACGTTCGGTGTGCTCTGGGCAGGTGTGGGCGAGGGCTGCACCACGAGGTTCGATTCGTCCGGAGTCGAAGCGGGCGTTCCCGGGAGATCGAGTCCCTTGGCGGGGTCGATGGACAGGTGTTTGACTCCGGCACGCCGTAATTTCTCGATCTGTTCGTCGGTCCGGATCAGGAACGAGTGCCGCATGAAGGGCGAACGGAACCAGGCTACGTCGATTTTGGCGACGTGCATGCCGATCTGGAGCGCATCGATGTCGATCGGTCGGTATGCCATAACGTTCGGGCGTTGCGGGCCTGCCGCTCTTCTGCGGTCTTCTTGCGCTGGGTTATCGATCTCGCCGGCCGTCGGATTGAGGGGCCGGGGGCACCACTAGCGGGCCTCAAGCGAGGTGAGACTAGCGGAGCCGGGTGCTGCAGGCGGCGCCACCGATAACAGTACTTCCATGCGAGGATTGTCGCGATCTTGATACTTGTAGAGGTGCGTTTCGACCACCCGATTGTCGTTCAGTCCCAGGCCCTCGCATAATGCGTCTTGCGCGATCTTGAGTCCTCCGTCGGTATCCCGACGCAGGGCCGAGGTGAAGAAAAACTGAATGGATAACGAGAGGCTCGACTGGCTCAAGGTTCGCCTTAGAGTACCACGATGAGGCGATTGGGCAAGCGCAACCAGAATTTGTTGCCCGACCAATTCCTTGAACGCACGGCCTTTGGCGGAGAGCAGACGGCGCCCGTTGGCTGTGGCATATTGGTGATTGATGCTGGGCGGGACGGGTAACGTCAGCGCAATGGAATCTGCCGTCACTCGAACGGGCGGTGGGTCGGTCGTGACGGCCATTGCCGGAGTACGCGTGCGGATGGCTGTGCGCGGGAGAATTGATTCCTGCGCAGAAAACGGTGCCTTCTGAGCCGGGGGTCTGAAGGAGGTTGTTCGAATCGGGATTGAGGACTGTCGATGGCGGGACACGCGGCGCAAGAGCCTGCCTATCAACTAGAGAAGATTTTGGATCTTCGCCATATCCTGCTCGTACCG
>DAONAB010000385.1:0-2552 GCA_035400805.1 Nitrospira sp.
TGGCGGAACGATTGGGACTCAGTCAGCAGCGCTTGATCGATCGCTATCCGACGCTCGTCTCGGAAGATCAGCGTCGCCCGGATCGGGTACTCAAGGCGTCACCCGTATCAGCCTCGTCTAAGATGAAGGCCAATCCTGAAGAGCGCGACTTGGCGCATCTGCTTGTCCAGGGGAATTTATCCGCTGCCGATCTCCAGAAATTGTCTCCGGAAGCGTTTTCAACGCCGGCATACCGTAGGCTGATCGAATGGACCTTGCAGCATCTGGCAGAGGATGGCAGGGTATCCGTTCGGAACCTGTTGGACGCGTTGATCACGGATGAGGTCTGCGGTTCGTTGGTGTCCGAACTGTCGATGCAGGAGCAGCATTATGACGACGTGCTGGCACATATTGCCGGATGTTTGGAAACGCTGGAGCGGCGAGGCCGCGAGCGGACCATGGGACAGTTGATTCAAGAATTGAAAATCGCAGAACGCGAGCGGCGAGAAGATGAAGTGCATCGCCTGAACGGATTGATTAACGCTATGCGGATTCGGAAAGCCGGTGTGATGCCGGCTGCGCTGACGTCTGCGGTGAAGGAGTAGGTATGCCGAAACAAGAATTACTCGGCGAGGTGAAGAAGCTCATCAATCTCGGCAAAGAGAAGGGCTTTCTCACGTACGACGATCTCAACAGCACCTTGCCGGCGGATGTCGTCTCGTCGGACCAGTTCAGCACGATCATGACCATGTTCGGCGAAATGGACATCGAGATTGTCGAGTCCGCCGAGACGGAGCGGACTCCGAAAGCGGCCGAAGGCGAAGAAGCGATCGAGGAAAGTGAAGAATCCGATTCCTCGGAAGAAAACGAAAAGGAAATCGACCTGACGCCGGGCGCGCTCAGCCGCACGGATGATCCTGTCCGGCTCTACCTGAAAGAAATGGGTAGCGTGGCCCTCCTGAGTCGCGAGGGCGAAATCGAAATCGCCAAGCGGATCGAAGAGGGGAAGAAAGATATTGCCACGGTCGTGTATGGCTTGCCGATGACCCTGGAATTCGTGCTGAATCTTCGGGATCAGCTGAAGAACGGCAAGATCGATGTGCGCGAGATCGTGCCGGTCGTCGAGACGGAAGAGGATTTCGAAGAAGAAGCCGTCGAAAAAGATTACGAAGAGCTCCGGGTGAAAACCCTGGACTCTTTGAATGCCGTCCGCAAGGTCTCTGCCTCGCTCAAAGATCTCTACGACAAGGCTCGCCATGTCGGGGCCGATCCCGAAAAGCAGAAGAAACTTCGCAAGCAGATCGACACGGTCCGCGGCCAGGTCGTGGACAAGATGGAGTCCGTGAACCTCCATGGCGTTCTGAAAGACCGCATGACCCAGCGGGTGCGCGACCTCAACCTGCTGTTCCGCCAGTCGGAGCGAGAGGTGACGAGCTGCCAGCGCCGTCTCGGTGTCGGCGGAGAGGCCGGCGCCGAATTGCTGCGGAAGTTGTGCCGGACCCACAAAGATCTCCTGGCCGTGAAGCGCAGGACCGGGCTCTCGGAAGAAGTGCTTCAGGACATCAAGAAGCATTATCAAGCCGCTAAGGGCCGCATCCGTCAGCTCGAAGAGGAAGAGGCACTGATTTCAGCTGAAGAAATCAAGGATGCGGTGAAGCATCTCGATGTGGCGGAAGAGAAGGTCAAGCGCGGGAAGGCGGAGCTGGTCGAGGCCAATTTGCGCTTGGTTGTGAGTATCGCGAAAAAGTACACGAACCGGGGGCTGCAATTCCTGGATCTGATTCAAGAGGGCAATATCGGCCTCATGAAGGCGGTCGATAAGTTCGAATACAAGCGGGGCTATAAGTTCAGTACGTATGCCACGTGGTGGATTCGTCAAGCCATTACCCGTGCGATCGCCGACCAGGCCCGAACCATCCGTATCCCGGTCCACATGATCGAGACCATCAACAAGCTGATCAGGACCTCACGCCACCTCGTGCAGAAACTCGGTCGCGAACCGACGCCGGAAGAGATTGCCGAACGGATGGATCTGCCCCTGGACAAGGTGCGCAAGATCCTGAAGATCGCGCGCGAGCCGATTTCTCTCGAAACTCCGATCGGCGAGGAGGAAGACAGTCATTTAGGGGACTTCATCGAAGATAAAAAAGCGGTTTCGCCCCTGGAGGCGGCCATCCGCTATGACCTGCAGCGGCAGATCAACGGCGCACTGGAAACGCTTACCCCTCGGGAAGAAAAGGTGTTGCGGAAGCGCTTCGGAATCGGCGAGGCGACCGATCACACCCTGGAAGAAGTGGGACAGGATTTTGAAGTGACCCGCGAGCGCATTCGGCAAATCGAGGCGAAAGCGTTGCGAAAACTGCGGCATCCCAGCCGTAGCAAGAAGCTTCGTAGTTTCGTGGAGAGTCTCTAGTCCTGGTTGCCGGGACTGGTTTGACTCTGTCCGATCGGCAGCTTTAGAATCAGGCCGCTCGAACCAGGTGTGCCGTGATACAGGCTGACGGTTGGTCACTGGCCGGCAGGGCTGGGCCCATAGCTCAGGTGGTTAGAGCGGCTGACTCATAATCAGCTGG
>DAONAB010000386.1:0-2545 GCA_035400805.1 Nitrospira sp.
GATTCGTCCCTTCCGGAACATGTCCTCCAGGCGGCCTCGCAACGCGCGGATTCCGCCTTCGTCGCCCCGCGCCACCACAGCCTGGGACACCATCATCTGCACAGCCACCTCAAGGAGCCGATGCTTGCGCTGTTCCATCTCCGGCGTCACGAATTCGTCCAGCACCTCCGCCCCTCGCGCTTCGACGATCGGTTCTTTAAACGTGTCGTACCCCTGGTCCGCAACCGTGCGTTCACGAATGATCGCGAGTTCGGATTTGATCCGCGGCACCATTTTCATCAGCACGGCGAAGACTTCCTTTCGGCCCTCATCGAACAGCTTCTTCTCCATTTCCTCGAGAATCAGCCCCGGATCGACGGTCTCAGGCCGCAGTTCCTCACCCCAATGCAAACGGTCGTAGGTGCGCCGACTCTCGGGATCCCCGAGGACTTCATAGGCCGAGTTGATCTCGCGGATCTTCTCTTCCGCCTTGCTGTTGTTCGGATTGCGATCGGGATGATGCTCGAAGACGAGCTTCCGGTAGGCTTTCTTGATCTCGTCATCGGAAATGTCCCGCGACACCCCGAGAACGCGATAATAGTCGACACGTGGCATAGTGCGAGGGACTATACCATGTCCGCTTTCCGCGCTTCACCTTGACAGCGTCGCGCCCTCCCCGTAGCGTGGCGGCGAGTGAACCGCACCGGGGAGAACCGCAGCGTGGCCTGGACGAAGGGCGTCACGACCTATCAATGGCTGGTGCTCTTTGTCGCCTGGCTGGGATGGGTATTCGATGCCATGGATGCCACGATTTACGCCATCGTGCTCCATCCGGCGCTGCATGAGCTCTTGCACTCCGGCGCAACGGGAGGCGAGGTCACGGCAGAACAAATCGGATGGTATGGCGGGATCGTCTTTTCAATTTTCCTGATCGGTTGGGCGATCGGCGGCATCGGCTTCGGCCTGGCCGCCGATTATTTCGGCCGCACTAAAACGCTCATCGCGACGATTCTGATCTATGCTGTGTTCACCGGCATGGCCGCATTGGCGCAGGAATGGTGGCATCTCGCAATCTATCGTTTTCTGACGGCGCTTGGTGTCGGCGGAGAATGGGCGGCAGGAGCCGCCATCGTCGCCGAGACCTGGCCTGAAGAGAAACGATCCAGGGCCGCAGGCATCTTACAGTCAGCCTGGGCCTTCGGCTTTTTTATCGCCGCCGGCTGCAATCTCCTGCTGAAAGATTCCGGCTGGCGGATGCTCTTTCTCATCGGAATGCTGCCGGCCTTTGTGGCCCTCCTCGTCCGACGATGGGTGAAGGAGCCTGAGCGCTGGGTACAGGTCCACGAGCGAGAGCCGCAATCAGCCCGCGATACCTTCCGCCACCTCGTCGAGTTGTTCCGGCCATCCTTACGGCGCGATACGCTGATCGGCTCGACGTTGGCGTTTGTCGCCGTATTCGGCGTCTGGGGCGCAACCAACTGGGCGCCTACGCTCATCCGCGCGATGCCGGATCTCCAAGGGCAGGACTCGGCCACACTCACCCAGAACGTCAGTTATGCGATCATGGCGCTGAACGCCGGCGCGCTCTTTGGCTATCTGGGATTCGGCCCATTGGCGGAACGCTTCGGGCGCCGCCCCGTGTTCGGATTGATGTGCCTCGGCAGTCTCATTCTGCTGCCGGCCACCTATTTCGTCCCGCATAGTTATGCGGAGGTGTTGCTGTTGTTACCGGTGCTCGGCTTTTTCAGTAACGGCATCTTTAGCGGATTTCCCATATACTTGCCGGAGTTGTATCCGACGCGGCTCCGTGCCACCGGCGCCGGATTCTGCTTCAACGCCGGCCGCATCTTCGCCTCCGCAGCGCCTTTCGTCACCGGCTGGCTTGTGACCACCCTGGGATCGTTCAACAATGCCGCGAGTACCATCGCATTGATCTACCTGGTCGGCTTAGCCATACTCCCCTTCGCAACCGAAACCAAAGACAGGCCGTTACCGGAATGAGCGTCCCTTGTTTCATGTTGGAAGTATCACGCGATGGGTCGGCCAGATGATCTCCCGTATGATTCAGCTCAGCGAGTCCGCCGTCACCGTGGAGTTCGGCGACACGATTGACCTCCGCACGAACGAACTGGTGTTGGCCTTCACTGCGGCAGTGGACCAGGCGGAAATTCCAGGTTTTGTAGAGGCCGTCCCCACCTACCGCTCCGCCACCATCTATTTTGACGCCCTGCTGACCGATGCCGTCACGATCATGAACGGCCTTCGCGCATTGACGGTGAGCGAGGCGGGAGCGCCCGCGCGCCCCTCCCTCACGCACACCATTCCCGTGTGGTACGGAGGGGCAGCCGGACCGGATTTGCCCGATGTCGCCAGGCAAACAAGGCTTACTCCAATGGAAGCCTGCGAACTCCACGCGTCCGTCACCTATCGAGTGTTTATGCTCGGCTTCAGCCCCGGCTTTCCCTACCTGGGCACCGTGCCTGCGCCGCTTGCCACACCGCGACTTCCGACGCCGCGCAAATACGTGGCCGCCGGCTCAATCGGCATCGCCGGGACGCAAACCGGT
>DAONAB010000387.1:0-2545 GCA_035400805.1 Nitrospira sp.
ACCATGGCCGTCGTGGAGGGGGTGATGTTCGCGTGACTCCGGCCGGAGAGATGAGGCAGGAAGATCGTCGCGCCGACGGACGGGAGAATCGTCCATTCGATCGGCGTGAAGATCGTCAGCTGGAACGACGGGATGATCGTCGGACCAACGGCGGCGGCGAACTTCGAGGGCTTGATCGGGCCAATCATGTGGCTGATGAGCATGGACAGTCGGGCCGCGACGATGCGCGCGCGGTTCAGATGAACCGGGGGAGTCGTACGGAGCGAGTTGAGCGATCTGACCCTTCGCCGCACGCGGAACGAGCGGAACGGTCGGGACGTCACTAGCGCGCGTCCTCTAAAAAGGCCGGTCGTATCGTCAACACACGACGTGTGAAGGGGGATGGGCACATCGTTCGCTTCGTGTTCTGCATGGTTCTTATGGGACGAATGGTTGAAAAAACGCAGAGGGATTGATGAGGTTGTGGCCGTCGTAGCGATGACGTATTATACGTAATTCACATAGAGCCTGCGCATGATGTCGGCAGAAGGGGGAAGCATCGGAATGGGGGTGTGGGGTAGGCGAGTAGTGGGCGTCGTTCTGTGCTTGTTCGGAACCGCGGCGAGCGGACATGCAATGGAGAAGACGGATCAGGGCCCTCCATCTTCCGATCGGAACTGGCAGATCGGGTTCACGCCGAGTTATTCCACGGGAAACTTCGGAACCAGTTCGAGCAGCAGTTTTTTATATGCGCCAGTCTCCATACGCCGTCTGTTCAAAGACGGCGATCTTACCGTGATTGTTCCATTTGTCACGTCGACTACCGATGGTCGGACCACCATTGTCGGAGGGAATGTCACGCGAGTGGATGACAATTCAAAGAGTGGGTCCGGGGGCAGCGGTGGTGGGACGGATGACGATGGCGGCTGCAGCGGCAAGGGACAATCGGGGTCCGGGAAAGATCGGGTCTGCGGTCTGACCACCCGAGTGCCGGGGCAAAAGGTGACGACATCCGGTCTCGGTGACGTGATTGTGAAAGGCCGGTACTATGTCGCTGAGGAAGGGGATACGATGCCATTGGTGGCCCTGACGGCTCGGGTCAAGTTGCCCACGGCCAACGCAAGTCAGGGGTTGGGAACCGGAGCCCTGGATTACGGGTTCGGCGTCGAAATGTCCAAGATGTTCGGGGAGAACTGGATCGGCTTTCTGGATGCCGGGTACAACATCATCGGCGATCCGGACGGCATTCAATTTCAGAACCAGCATTGGTACGACGTGGGCGCGGGATACTTCGTGACCAGGGATCTTCTGGCCAGCGTATATTTCGAGGAGTATCGCGCCATCGTGCCGGGATTTGTAAATGCGCGCGATATCTTCGTGGCCATGAACTATACGGTATCTCCCGCGTGGCGACTGAACAGCGGTGTGACCGTCGGTGTCTCCAATGGAGCTCCGGACTATGCATTTTCCGTCGGCGCCAGCTATCGCTTTTAAGTGGAGCGGGCACCTGTTTACGAATCGTCCGGCCGCTCGTTTTAGCGAGGCGCAGGACCGCAAAACCGACACGAAACGGTGGACATGCTGGGTGAGCCACAGGCGGGGGGTGATGAGGCGAGACTCATTGCTCGCAGTCAGCAGCAGGATCACGAGGCCTTCGGCCAGTTGGTCGATCGGCATGCCAGCGTGATTGTAAACCTGGCCTATAGGATGGTGGGGAATCGTGCGGATGCCGAGGACCTGGCTCAAGATGCGTTCCTGGCGGCGTTCAAGGCCCTGCCGACGTTTCGCGCCGATTCGAAGTTTTCGACCTGGCTGTATCGTATTGCCGCAAACAAGTGTAAAGATTGGCTTCGAGCGAAGCATCCTCCTGCCGTCGAACTTGACGACAACGAGGCTGTGGCGGCTCACGTTGTCGAGCCTCATACGCCGGAACGGCTGCTGTCTCAGCAGCAGGTGGCGCAACAGTTGGACGAAGCGATCCAGCGCCTTCCTCCGCTCTATCGAGAGGCCTTTGTGCTGAAGCATATCGAAGGGCTGAGTTACGAGGACATGCAGGACTTGCTCGGCGTGAATGCCGATACGTTAAAAATGCGTGTCTATAAGGGGCGTGTGCAGTTAAGCCGTGAGTTGTCACAGTGGAATGACAGGCAGGCGCCGGTGGCGGGGTGAATATGGACGAACAGGATGTGTCGATCCAGCGGTTTCTCGATCACGATCTGACGCCCGACGAGCGCGTGCAGTTCCTGCAACAGGTGGATGCCGATCCGGGACTACGCCGCGAGTGGTTGAATCTAGAATTAGTGGTTGCGGAGGCCGCGCGTCTCCCACGGATCGCCCCGTCGACGCACTTTACGGCGCGGGTGTTGGCGGGCCTCGAGCCCGAATCGAAGAGTATCCTCGACCGGTTCGTGGGGTGGGTGACCGCTCCTCGGACCTTACAATGGAATCTGAGCGGCGCCATCGCGGTGGCCTCCGTGGCGATCGTGGCGGCAGCGGGGTTGTTGCGGCTGGTACCTGCGCGGATCGTGGAGGCGCCGTACAGCAGCCCGCCGGCTCAGACGGTGTC
>DAONAB010000388.1:0-2528 GCA_035400805.1 Nitrospira sp.
CGCGTGCGCGGAAGAGAAGCGGTGACGGTCGGAATGGAATTGGTGGTCATCGTGATTCAAGCCATCCCCGACACCCCCATGCTCATCCGCCGCGCGACCGTCCGCTGGTCAAAAGGCCACGACTTCGGCATCGCCCTGTCGGGCGTTCCCCCGCAATCAGAAGCCGAACTCAAAGCCATGGCCAAGGTGATGCTGCCGGGTCTCTGGTCCTGCTTGAACTGAACGCTATTTCCGCTGTGACTGATCCAGCGGATGCCGCGGACCGGCAAAAAACATCTCCATCAAACCGAAAAACATCATGAGGAGCGCCCCAAGCCCGATCGCCACAGCCCAGTTCTCCCACGACATAGTCGTTCTCCTCTCCCACCCTGGGAATCGCCGATCGATTCCCAGGGGGATCCGTCTATCTCCCCGACCGATGCAAATGCAGTAATGTTTCCAGTTTCCAGAGCGGAATACTTTCCACCTCGCCTTTCCGGCTGCTAAATGCCAAGCCGCCCACAAACAACGCTATGAGCCCGATACAGGCCAGAATCAGGGAGCCGCGAGAGATGTCGGCGCTCGCAGCCCGATGATGGGCGATAATCGTCCGGTCAGCCGACATGTTTTCCAAGAGCGCCAGCCGCTCCATCAACGCATCGGTACGCACTGCCGCCACCGTCGCACTCGCCAGTTGAATCTGCCGTTCGGCCTTCGCCACCGCATACTGTTCCTGAGCCTGGGTGACCTGCACAACAGCCCGTCCGACTCGTTCCTGCACCGTGGCGTTCATCCGATCCTCTTCTTGAATCGCCTCGATGATTGATTGCCCCAGTACCGGCTGCCTGGTCGCTTCGAATTGGTCATGCATCCGCTGCCCGGTCAACTCAGCCATCCTGATCAGGCTCGTATTATAATCGCTGGTGTACTGCCCAGCGGACAGAATGCTGGCCGCGAGGCCACGCCGCGTCTGGTTGACGATCGACTTGCCCATCACATACTGCATTCGAGCTTGGTGATCGGTCTCCTGTCCGAAGGCGCGCAATTCTGCGAGCACGAGTGGACTCAACAGTGTGGTGGACATCCGCTCCGATTCACCAACGGCCCGATTGAGTTCCATGGCAGACGCCGACAAGGCTGCGCCGGCATCCCGATACAACAACAAGTCTTGCACGATGGCCTGCCCCAACACTGGTTGGAGATACTGCATCCCGGTGGATGGTTCATTGCCGGCGATGACACTGCTCATGGTGGGAGAGATTGGTGCCTGCCAGAATCCATCGGCAGCCGTCACGAGCAGGTAGCCTCCAAATAAGGTCGCCACCAACCCGATCGCTGCCATGACATCCACGAGGTCATATTTGCGTCCCATGGCACCCTCCTTCCTGCCTCAGGTAATCCGGCGCGGGGCAGACAGGCAGGATGCCGGCACGCCGTGAGTGGAACAACACGGGATCCCGGTCGTCTCTGCATACACAGGCCTCCTTCGAGAAAGGTGACAGTTGTGCGACATGCCTATATGCCTTCGGCTCGGCACACACGAGAATGCTCTCGGATGGACCGACCCAGAAGTATGGACGTGGTGGAGGACAGGAGGAACGAGATGAGACAAGACTCGCTTGGTCGTTGCCGCGGTCATGTCTGCCACGGGAGACCATGTGACCACCTGCAGAAAGGGTGGTACTGACTGAGATAGTGTCAGTCTACGCTTCGACAAAAAATCGGTCAAGACGCGAAAAATCGACTGCCGGCGCGGCCTGACGGCCATCGGGACTTGAAATTCCGCTCTTCAGGCACTTCCCGGTATACCTCCGCGTTCTGTTACGATGTCTGCAAGGCGATCGCGTGGTGTCTGGTGGAGAGGTGGTGCATGCCGAGCGTTGTTCTACTGCTGATCGTCGTCACGTGGTCGATGCTCTCCTCGCACTCCCATGCCGACGCACAGCCCGCACCCTTTCGCGAATCACACGGAACCACCGGTACGGTCTTACCGCTGGGTGACGGCGGTGCGATCTCTTCTGATGCGCACGGGAACAAAAATCCGACGCAGCTTGGATCAGGCCTCCCTTCCCACAGTTTCAGCGGACCGCACGGAGCCACGCCTGGCACGGTCACTCCGTTTGGAACGCCAACTCCGCCGAATCAACTCACGCCTGCGCCGTTGCTCCCGTTACAGCCGAAAGGCATGGCTATCCCGCAGCCGCACGCACCTGCCGCCCCACCCACTCCGGGGCGCTTCGGCCCATCCGGCGGGCGGCCGGGACACTAAGCCCCGCGACGGCAAACCTCCGAATTAGGGCGATTCATAGTCGACCGCCGAAACAGGACTGTTGAATCTACTCAAGGCTTTCGTTAAGTTACCGCTAATGACGATCTCCCGCGCACGCCTCATCCTGCTTGCCTGCGCGAGCGGTTTTCTCTACCCCCTGTCCTTTCCGGCATTCGATCTCGGCATCGTAGCCTGGTTTGCCCTAATCCCTCTGCACATCGCGGTGGAATATGCTTCACCACGCCGCGCCTTCCGCGTGGGATGGCTTGCCGGCACCCTG
>DAONAB010000389.1:0-2523 GCA_035400805.1 Nitrospira sp.
TCTTGTCATGAAGTCAGTCGAATCAGTGCAAGAAGTACGTCGCCCTTGTCGAAGTTTGGGGCCGGTCGGCCGGATCGCCGCCGCCTGCGCCATCATGATGACATTCACGGCCTGTATCGGGCCGCATAAACCGGTGCCGACTCAACGGGCGCAAGAACCCGCAGCTCAGTCTGGAGGAGCGACAGAACCGTCCACCGTCCCCGAAGCGGCTTCGGCTGAGGCACCGCCTTCCGGAGTGCCCCCTGTGCCACTTCCCGTCCCGCCGATGGCGGAGGCGCCGACTCAGGCCGCGGCGCCGACGGGTGGCGAGGTGCCGGTGGTGGACGTCAAACCGGTCTATGTCGTGGCGCAGCAAGAATCCTACAAGGTGGACCGTACCACCACGGCGACGAGGACCGACACGCCGATCATGGAAACGCCCTATTCGGTGCAGGTCGTCCCGCAGCAGGTCTTGAGGGACCAGCAGGCTGTGCGTTTGGAGACCGCGCTGAAGAACGTGAGCGGCGTCAGCGTGTTCCCGAGCTCGATCGAGGGGACCGACAGTTACATGATCCGGGGCTTCGACTCCTTGGCGTACTATCGAAACGGTGTATTGAGACCGACCAACAACATGGTCGAAACCTCGAACATCGAGCGGGTGGAAGTGTTGAAAGGACCGGCGTCGATTCTCTATGGCCGGGCGGACCCGGGAGGCATCATCAACGTGGTCACGAAGCAGCCGCAGGCCACGCCCTACTATTCGTTCCAACAGCAAATCGGGTCGTATAATTTCTTCCGGACGACCGGCGATGCGACCGGCCCACTCACCAAAGACGGGAGTCTCCTCTACCGGTTCAATTTAGCCTATGAGAACTCGGAATCGTTCCGAGACTTCGTCGATCGGAAGACGATCTTCTTTGCCCCGGTCGTGAAATGGAACGTTAGTCCCCGCACGCAGATCACGGCTGAGATGGAGTATCACAACATCAATACGAAATCGGATGGCCTCCTCCCGGCGCTCGGCAACCGTCCGGCTCCGATTCCGATCAGTCGGTACTTGGATGAGCCGAGCTTCAGCAAAAGCGCCAATGAACGGTTCTTCACGGGCCTCAACTGGTCGCACGAATTTAATGACGACTGGAAAATCACCCATCGGCTATCCGGGGAGTTCATTCACGGCCGTGGCCATCGAGAGATCGTGCCGTTTACTTCCGTTCAACCGGACGGCACCGTTCAGCGCTTTCTGGCCGACGTTCCGCCGGGGCAGCAGGAAAATCGCTATCAAAGCTCCCTCAACCTGATCGGTCATTTCGATACAGGCCTGGTCAAGCACACGTTGTTGTTCGGGTACGATTTTCTGTATCAGACCGACAAATATAGCGTGGCCAAATGCTGTGATACCGATCCGGCATCCAATTTCCCGATCAATGTGTTCAATCCGGTCTATGGCCTGGGGATCCCGAGTCTCGATCAAATCCCCGATAACGGCCCGTTCGGGTCGTCTCGGTCGTGGCACGGAGTCTATGTGCAGGATCAGGTCAAGTTGCCCTTCAACCTGCATGCGCTCGCGGGTGCTCGATACGATGATGCCGTGTCGCATGACACCGTGCTGAATGAGAAGACCGGAAAGGATCATCGCCTGTCTCCGCGGGTCGGCCTGGTGTGGCAACCGATGGCCTGGCTCTCGCTCTATGGTAGCTACACGGAGAACTTCGGACTCCAGAATGCCTTCGATGCAAGCCGGCAGCCTCTGCCTCCTCAAACGGCGCAGCAATTTGAAGCGGGCGTCAAGACGGAGTTTTTTGACGGCCGCTTGAGAACGACCGTGGCCTACTTCGACCTGACCAAGCAGAATATTGCTGTGCCCGTGCCAGGCACGCTTTTCTCCCGTGCGATCGGTGAGGCGCAGACACGCGGCATCGAGCTCGATGTCAGCGGCGAAATTCTGCCGGGCTGGAGCGCCATTGCCTCCTATACCTACATGCCATTTGCCAAGGTCACCAACGATGTGGGCGACGATGGGAGCGGCAATCCCACCCCTGGCAATACGGGTAATCGGCTGTTCAATACGACCAGGAACATGGGCAGTCTCTGGACCACCTACGCGTTTCAGGATGAGGAACTCCAAGGCGTGAAGCTGCGTGGCCTCAAGGTCGGAGCGGGGATGCAGGCGGCTGGAGAACGGCAAGGCGATGCCGGGAATCTCTTTCAACTCCCGGGATATGCCATCGCGAATGCCATGGCCAGCTACGAATGGCGGATGGGGATGACCAAAATGACGGCTCAGCTCAATGTCAGCAATCTGTTCGATAAGACCTATTATGCCGGCACCATCGGAGGGCCGTATTTCATCATGCCCGGCATGCCGCGCTTCTTCATGGGGTCGATCCGGATGGAGTTCTAGAGGCGTGAAAGGTGACATGATGAACGTGAACTGAAGCGCACATCGTACGTTTCACGAGCCTCCGGCGGAGAGCCCAGTCCGCACTGCGAAAACGCGGTGCGGACTGTAGCAACGGTGAGCAGGCGTCTGTAGACAATTCT
>DAONAB010000390.1:0-2519 GCA_035400805.1 Nitrospira sp.
CGGATCTGTTAGTCGAGCGACTGATTCAATGGGGGGTCGACACCATCTTCAGTCTGCCGGGGGACGGCATCAACGGCATCTATGAAGCCTTGAGGACACGTCAAGACAAAATCAGAGTGGTCTTAGTCCGGCATGAGGAGTCGGCGGCCTTCGCCGCCTGCGGGTATGCCAAGTTCACGAGACGACTGGGCGTCTGCCTCGCGACGTCGGGACCCGGAGGAATCCACCTCTTAAACGGGTTGTACGATGCGAAATGCGATGGGCAACCGGTGCTCGCCATCACCGGGCATACGTACCACGATTTGATCGGCACCCACTACCAGCAAGATGTCGACCTGGAGCGGCTCTGCGCCGATGTGGCCGCCTACAGCCAGAGGGTCATGAGCCCGGCCCACGTCGGCAACGTGGTGGACGAAGCGATCAAAACGGCCATCTCACGGCGGACGGTGGCTCATATCACCATTCCCAAAGATATCCAGGATTGGACCGTGGACAATCATGGCTCCAAGGCCAACATTCCCGGCCATAGTGGGGACCTGTACAGTGACCCCTTGCCCCTCCCTTCCCGTTTGCTGATCGAGAAGGCCGCCGCCGTGATCAATGCAGGGTCGAAAATTGCCATCCTGGCTGGACGCGGCTGTTTAGGCGCCAAAGCCGAAGTACTTCAATTGGCTGAGTTGCTCGGCGCACCCATCGTGAAGCCGCTCCTCGGCAAAGCGGTGGTGCCTGACGATCATCCATTGACCACAGGCGGTATCGGCCTGCTTGGCACGGCCCCTTCGCAGGACGTGCTCGAAGCCTGCGATACGTTGATTATCGCCGGCACCAGCTTTCCCTACCTGGAGTTTTATCCGAAACCAGGGCAAGCGCGGGCCGTACAGATCGATTTGGATGCGGCTCGCATAGGCCTCCGATACCCGGTAGAAGTCGGCCTTGTCGGACATTGCTGGGATGTCCTTCGCGCGTTATTGCCACTCTTAGACAAGAAATCTGATCGCGGGTTCCTCACCACCGCGCAAGCACGCATGCAGCAATGGAATGAACTCATGGAAGAGCGCGGCACGAGAATGGATTCGCCCCTTAAGCCACAGGTCGTGGTGCGGGCGGTCAATGAGTTCCTTGCCGATGACGCCATCATCTGTTGCGACACCGGCACCGTCACCACGTGGGCCGCCCGGCACATCACCATCAAACAAAACATGGAATTTTCAGCGTCCGGCACCCTGGCCTCGATGGGAAACGGTCTCTCCTATAGTCTGGGAGCAGGTATCGCCTATCCTGGACGGCAGATCGTCTGTATCGCCGGAGACGGAGGCTTCACGATGTTGATGGGAGAATTGGCGACGCTGGTGCGATATGGCCTCCCTGTCAAGATTATCGTCCTGAAGAACAATCTGCTGGGGATGATCAAATGGGAGCAATTGGCCTTCGAAGGGAACCCGCAATATGGCGTCGATCTGCAGCCGATCGATTTTGCCCTTTTCGCCAAAGCTTGTGGCGCGGCCGGATTCACGGTTGATGATCCGCGTCATGTGCGTGATGTGCTTCGAGACGCTTTTGCGGTCCCGGGTCCGGCTGTCGTCCAGGCGGTCATCGACCCATTAGAACCACCGCTGCCCGGAAAAATCACGACGGCGCAAGCCTGGCAATTTGCAAAGGCCTTAGCCAAAGGGCAGGATGACCGTTGGGATATTGTGAAAACGCTGGTCGAGAGCAAAATCCGGGAAGTGGTGTAAGAGAAACACGAGCTCTCACTGTCCATCGAAGAGAGGTAGATGTATGGAGCCGATCGGTCGCCGACGATGGGTCATTGCGGAAGGGTATATCCCCTCGAAAAGCCACGGGCCCGACCCGCAGATGACGAGCCACGAAACCCTGTGCATTCTGAATTCGTCAGATCAGGATGCCACAGTCCACGTCACAATCTTCTATGCAGACCGCGAGCCGGTCGGACCCTATGTCATTCAGGTTCCAGCCCGGCGAACAAAACATGTCCGATTCAATGATCTGACTCATCCCGCGCCTATCCCCTTGGATACGGATTACGCCAGCCTCATCGACTCGAACGTGCGCATCGTCGTGCAACACACCAGGCTCGATTCCCGACAGGCGGAAAATGCCCTCTTCAGCACAATGGCATTCCCGGCCTGACTCGGCCGTCGGGCACATCGTCGAACAGTGACTCCGCGCTCTTCCACAGGAGACGTATGGCTCTCACTGATGGGTGTGAGGAGAGTCGCTGTTCAAGCCGCTCTCACAACCTCGCTCTGAGTCGCCGCTGCCAGGTGCGCATACCGGTTACGCAGAATGACCTCATCGATGAGGTCGCCGCACTGCACGCAGCGCATGGCCATGAACCAATACCCACCCAGGCTCTCTCCGATATCCATGCAACGTTCTTCGACCAGAAATCCCCCGCAGCGAAGACAATGGCAGGCCTCGCGTTGAACAGGAGCAGTGGTCTGTCTGGTTTTTCCGTCCAGGGGAAGGACTCTTGTGGTGGTGGCGTTCATACGGTT
>DAONAB010000391.1:0-2519 GCA_035400805.1 Nitrospira sp.
ATTGTCATGGGGGCGGACTCAGCATTGCAGGTTCCGCCATTGCAGGTGCCGGTCGATCAAGTCGACGGCATGCAGCGGGCCACAGTGATTCTGGACAGCTACTCCTATACCCCGCAGCACCTGATCGTGCAGGCCGGGAAGCCGGTTGAACTGCTGTTGACCAGTATTACCACGATCACCCCGCACAATTTTGTGTTGCGGGATGAGGCGGCCGGGCTCTCGATTGAACGGGATGTGAGCGCCGGGAAAACAGTCACGGTGCAATTTACGACGACGAAGCCGGGCAGGTATCCTTTCTATTGCGATAAGAAACTCCTGTTTTTTCCAAGTCACCGGGAAAAAGGCATGGAAGGGATACTCGAAGTCAGATAAGCAGGGTGCGCCACGAGTACTCAGCCTTCCAAGCACGAACTCCTCCACGTCATTCTTAAGCAGGTATCCCGTTCCTTTTACCTGACGTTGAATGTCCTCCCGTCGGATGTGCGCGACGAGATGGGACTGGCCTATCTGCTCGCGCGGGCGGCCGATACGATCGCCGACACCGACCTGATCGGGCGGGCGGAGCGCCTGCGATATTTGAACATGTTTCGCGCTCAATTCGCGGGCGACGAGGTTCAGCCACCGGCCGTACAGGCGATTCAGACCGGTCTGCTGCCGCACCAGACCGATTCGGCTGAGCGCGTGCTTCTGGAGCGATTGCCGGAATGCCTGGCCCTCTACCGGCAGTTCGAGTCGGGGGACCGCGGGCGCATTCGCTGGCTGATGAATGTGTTGCCGAATGGCATGGAGATGGACCTGACGAGGTTCCCCGGCTCATCGGCTCAGGAGATTTCGGCGCTGGAGCGTCCGGAAGAATTGGATCGGTATACGTACTTCGTCGCCGGCTGTGTGGGAGAATTCTGGACCCGCATGGTGTGCGCACATCGGCCGGCTATGGCGCACTGGGATGTCGACCGGATGTCTGCGATCGGCGTCCGCTTCGGCAAGGGCTTACAGCTCACGAACATTGTGAAAGATCTCGCTCGTGATCTTCACAACGGCCGTTGCTATGTGCCGACGCAGTGGCTGGATGAAGTCGGGCTGAAGCCGTTAGACTTGCTCAAGCCCGAGCATCTGCCCGCATTTCGACCCATCCTCCTGCGCATGATCCGCCAGGCGGTGGAACATCTGGATCAGGGCTGGCTCTACACCATGGCGCTGCCGCGGTGTGAAATCCGGCAGCGACTGGCCTGCATGTGGCCGATTCTGTTGGCCGGTGAAACCCTTAAACGTGTCGCCGCGGCGCCGGATTTGCTGGACCCCACGGTGAACGTCAAGGCTCCGCGATCAGTGGTCTATCGCGTGATGGCCCTCACCACTTTGACTGGCGGCTGCGGTTATGTCGGAACTGCCTACTGGGGGCGGTTGCGAAAGCAGATCATTTAGACTGTGCGCGTTTCGAGCAAGGATGCCCAAACCGGGAGAGGTGCTTCTTTTCTGTGTATCTTTCTCAGGGGCGCGTGGCTGGTCCCCCACTGCGCGCGTCCAACGAGAGCCTTCTTAGGCCGCGCGTTGCGCGAGCACAGGGGATCGCCAGGTGATCCTCTCTACTTCTTCTGCGGCTCCAGCAGCTTTTCGCCTTTTTTGAAGACGGCATAAATCGCTTGGGAGGGACAGGCGTCCAGGCAAAGCCGGCAGCTTTCCAGGCAGCGGGATGGGTCGAACTTGTAGGGAGGGGTCGACAACCAGGCGCTGGTCGGGCAAATGGGGACGCAAATGGCCTGGTGGGTGCAACGGTCAGGATGGCGGACAAGGTGATCGCGGATAACTAACATCGGTTTCACTCCTTCGAAGAGACCCTGCGAAAAGATCTCGAACATGTTTTTTTGCGGGAGACTGCTCACTTCCACTCCTTGACCAGCTGTGCAAGCCGGTCTTTCAATTCCGGGATCTGTTCCACATTGTTTTGAATCGCGCCCAGAATATTTTCGAGTCGCGCGGTGCGTTGCGCGTCCCGGTCTTTCTTGAGCAAGCGGTCGTATCCGGCATAGGCCTCAGGGTGTTGTGGCTCGAGGTGTTCCCGGCCTGCCTGGAGCGCTTCGCCTAACTCGTAGGGTTCCGGGCTCAGCAGCGGCACCACGACAAATGAGCCATCGGTGCAAATGAGCGCGGCGGACCCGGTCTTGCTCTTGAGCGGCAAAACGGTCTCCACGGTTTTTCCAATCAGCTGATCCCAGGTGCGAAGCAATCCGGGAAACGCTTTCATGTAGGCCACTTTTTCCATGTTGGCCTTCCATTTTTCATCGGCTGGCATACAGATCTCGCGAGATACGATGGATGACCCGGCTTAAGGTTTCAGCGGAGAGAGGAGGGGAGGTCGTGCCTGGTCGGGCATCAAGAGTCGTTCGACCGGCTCTCCGTGGACAATATGGCGCTCCATGATTTCTTTTACGTCGGCCTCAGACCGGACCCGGTACCAGATGCCTTCGGGATAGACCACCACCGTGGGCCCTTGGGCACAATAATCAAGGCAGCCGGCC
>DAONAB010000392.1:0-2507 GCA_035400805.1 Nitrospira sp.
AGGCGTTTCTCGGTCATGTCACGGAGTCTGGCAAGTCGACGATGACCCTGTCAATCTCACACGGGTTGCCCCAGCGGCGATAGGCGAACCGGTTCACCATGCCCACTACTCTCCCGATATTTCAGCCGACCCCGATCTTCAAAGATCGCACCGACTATCGTCAGGTGCTGATCAGGGAGATGGACGCAGGGAAGATTCCCCTGAGTCTGGGCCGTGACTGCCCGGTCAAATGCGAGTTCTGTTACGAGCTCGACCACTCCTACCGCGAAACGCTCGATCCACCCAAGACCAGCGATGAGGATTGGAAGTTCATCCTCGACTACATCAGCCGGAAGCCAACTGACCCCACACAGTTCTGGTGTCTCGGCGGCAACGAGTTCATGGAATGGACCGATCTGTTTCTCCATCCCAAGGCGATGGAGTGGGTTGAAGACTTCCTCAAATATACCGACAAGAGCATCCAATTCTTTACCGTCGGGTTTGTGCATGTGCCGAAGATCCATCAACTCGCGGCGCAATATCCTGGCCGGATCAACTTTGAACTGTCGGTGATTACGCTCAGCGACTACCGGCAGCGCTTGATGCCGCACGCGCCGTCCGTGAAGCATCTCATGAAGGTGTTGGATGGACCAGCCGTGTCGTCCGCCAACTTCTACGCCTTCGACCAGCACACCATGTCGAAGGATGCGGCGACCATTTCCGCGATCAATCAGCAATGTGTCCTGTGGATGGGGACGCTCACGCCGGTGCGTGGACTCAAGGAGGAGACGGCGTCTCTCATGCGGCAGGGACGGAAATTTCTGTCCGATGAAGCGACGCGGATCTATCACTTGGGATTGCCGAATCTGCAGACCATTCACACGGAGTCCTACACCACGGCGTTCTTGAGCCGCCGCCGCATCGTGAGCCTCTTTGATTCGCTGGAATTGGAGAAGAAAGATACGGTGGTGATGGCGGGGAGTGTCCACAAGATCCTGACCATGTTCCGCAAGAACCGCGCGAAGTTTCTCTATGTGCCGAATGCGCTGCTCAGCGGCGATTCGGATTGTACGGTGCTGCTGACCTTCGATGACATTGCGCGGAGGCTGACGAAGGAGAAAGTCATCCACGTGCCGAAGTGCATCATGCAGTCGGGGCGCGGGCCCTATACCGATATCACCGGGGTCAGCCTGGAGCAGTTCACGAAGAAGACCGGTGTGCGCGTGAAGGTCCTGCACAAGATCGATACCCGCTTCGCTAATCAGCAGCTCTACCGCCACGGCTCGCTGCAGAACTTCGTCGAGCAATACCTCAACAATCCGGTACGGCCTGCGTATGAGGCCATTCCCCGGCCCGTTTGACAGGCTGGTGAAAACGGCATCTGCCGGCGTTCTCGGTCGGCTGTCTCCTTGCGACGTACCGCAAGGGTACGCCTCAGTCATCACCCTCCCTGCGGCCTTGGCACCTGCCGTTTTGACCAGCCTGTGGTTCCGATTCGCTGGGACATCTCGGTTCGCCGAAAGCCTCAACGTACCCCTAAGGGTACGCCTCCGGTTCTGGCTTGCCTGCGGCCTCGTTGGATGCCGTTTTGACCAGCCGGCGGGAATCCAAGCTGGCTACCGAAAATCGCATCTGCCGGCGTTCTCGGTCGGGTGTCTCCTTGCGACTCAAGGAGTGTAAGAGGTGCCACAGAAGGGGTTCATCCGTTCGCCAAGAATATCTGAGTGGCGAACGGGTCAAACAAGTTTGGTATGTACCTCCTCAGTCATCACCCTCCCTGCGGCCTTGGCACCTGTCGTTTTGACCAGCCGGTGAGCGTGAAGCAAAGATTGTGACCAATCATCTCCCGTCTTACGCGCTGTTGGGCTATATGTTGAACAGTGCGCATCACAAATTCTGACCTACTGAGCCTTGTGGCGCTCTCGGCCCTCTTGCAAAAAATACCGACTCGGGGCAACATGCCGTCAGTATCTTCTTGAGGAATGTATGCCAGGGCAACGGCGATTGCAGTTTTATCAAGCCGACGTCTTCACCGATGCCCCCTTCGGCGGGAACCCGGTGGCGGTGTTTCCTGACGCGGACGGGTTGACCGACGTCGAGTTGCAGCAGATCGCCCGCGAGATGAACCTCTCCGAAACCGTGTTTGTGTTTCCTCCCACCGACCAGGCCGCCGTCGTGAAGATGCGCATTTTTACGCCGACGCAGGAAATTCCATTCGCCGGCCATCCGGTGATTGGGACCTTTTTCGTGTTGGGCACATTGGATCGCTTCGCCCTCCGGGAGCCGGTGACGCGGGTGCTTCAGGAATGTAATCTCGGGCTATTCCCCGTCGATATCCATTCCCATGACGGGATGATCGAACGCGTCGTCATGGCGCAGCCGAGCCCGCAGTTTCTGGATGTGATCGACGAACCGGAAGCGCTCTTCGCCATAGCCCGTTCACTGGGCATCAGCAAGTCTGCGATTACCGAAACCCGCTTTCCCGTGCAGGTGGTCTCGACGGGACTTCCGGTCATCATCGTGCCGGT
>DAONAB010000393.1:0-2436 GCA_035400805.1 Nitrospira sp.
CCGCTCAAATTCTTAGTCGGCGAATGGAAGGGGACGGATGCGGATGGCAAGGCTCACAAGATGGCGTTTACCCTCAGCTCAGGCGGCACGACGCTGACTGAAATCCTCACGCCGCCCGATAGCCCCCCGATGACCACCATGTACTACAGCGACGGCGACCAACTGATGCTGACCCATTATTGCTCGCTCGATAATCAACCTCGCATGCGCGCCGCCGCAGTCAAAGACGGGGATAAAGCCATCACCTTTTCCTTCGTGGATGCGACGAATCTGAAGAATCCCACCGATGTCCACATGCATCAGCTGTCGATCGAGGTCAAAGACCACGACCACTTCACCGAGACCTGGACGTTGAGCAAAGCGGGAAAAGACGTGCCGAAGTTGTTCACCTTCGAGCGCGTGAAATAACGTCCACCTCACGCCCCGACAAGGAGCCCGCCGATGCCGTCACGCACCCCCGCAGCTGTGATCGAAGCCCAGCGAGCAGATTGGAATCGCGTCGCCCCCGGCTGGGACAAATGGGATCAGTTTTTCAATCGCACCATGGCCTTCATCAACCACCGGCTGGTGGCTGATGCGCGCATTCGCCCGGGACTTCGGGTATTGGACTTGGGATCCGGGACCGGGTATCCGGCGATCTTAGCCGGTGAAGTGGTGGGGTCCGATGGAACGGTCGTTGGAATAGATCTCGCCGAATCCATGCTGGCCGTGGCGACCCGAAAAGCACAGGCGCTCGGTCTGCAACACGTCAGCTTCCGAACGGGAGACGTGACGTCCCTGCCGTTTGAGTCCGGCTCGATCGATTCGATCCTCAGTCGATTCTGCCTGATGTTTCTGCCGGAGATTCCCAAAGCCGCGGCGGAGATCGCCCGCGTGCTGAAGCCGGGAGGATACGTCGCGGCAGCTGTCTGGTCCAGCCCGGACAAGAATCCCTTTATTCGTATTCCCATGGACGTGATCAAGACCATCACGCCACTGCCACCGCCCGATCCTGAGGCACCGGGGATCTTCCGGCTCGCGCGTCCAGGCGACTTGGCCGGCATGTTTGAACGTGCCGGTCTCACTGTGCTGGATGACGAGGAGTTTACGGCCGAAGTAACCTACGCGACGCCTGAAGAGTTTTTTCGCGGCCTCATGGACATCGCCGCGCCGATCCAAAACCTCTTTGCAACACTCACCCCGGCACAACAGGCGGAGGCTGAACACGGGATCATCAACACGGTACGTGACTATCGCGGACCGGAAGGGGTGTCGTTGCCGTTTGCAGTACGGATCGTCAGCGCGCGGAAGCCGAAGTAGCACAGGACGTTCAACACCTGATGCCCCGGCGACGGTGTGCATCGCCGGAGCAGGTATTGCCCCACCGAAGTTAGTCCGTGGCCTTTTCCTTTAACTGCTTCATGGTGCCCTTCGCCCGCTCCCCGGCCCCCTTGATCTTTCCCTTGGCTCGCTCCATTTCGGCCTTGGTATCGTTCCCCTTCAATTCCTCTTTCATGGCCTTGGTTTCGCCCTTCATCTCTTCGACCTCACCCTTGATCTCCCCCTTGGCTTTCTCCATCTTCGCTTTCGTCTCACTCGCGTCGGCAGAGAGGACCAACCCCGTTGAGAAACACAGCGCTAACATCGCAACTGTCATCAATGTACGCATATCCGTCCTCCAAATGTAGGTGAACTCCTCTGACTAATCTGCGCGTTCCCCGTTCATGGCCCCACTAGAGAATCCCCTAGTTATCAGGAGCGGGAGCAGCTCGAAATTTGTCCAGGGTTCCCCCCAGTTGAACCATGGCGACGGCAGCGACACACTCGTGCCGACAGCCTATGTGCTCATCTCTTAGAAAGGAGAGTCTCATGCGACAGCTCATTCTCAGTGGTTTCCTAGGCTTCGTGATGCTCACGGCAGGCGGATGCAGTTCTCTATTCTATCCTCACGCCAAGGATTTCACCGAGAAGGCCAAGGGTGGAACCACCGTTGAGACCTTGATGAATCTGACCAACATGATGGAAGCATCTGCCAAGGCCGGCCAACAGGGGAAAGGGAAAGATCAGGCATTGGATGATCTGCACAATCAACTCCACGCCTTTGACAACACCATCTGCTGCGTCGACAAAAACAAGCGCGACTTGCCGGCCTATGACTTGGTGGTGACGCACAACAAGGAACTGTGGGCGATCTTTAAACGGGTCTGGAAGTTCAAGGACGATCAGCCCCAACGCAGTCAGCATCTGGAGCTGTTTGCCACGGAAGTGCGGGAACTTCGGGAGTCGCTCCAGACATTGAAATGAAGGACGGAATGTTGCACAGTGCGCCAGGGCGGAGGAGTCTGCCGATGACTCTCCGCCGACGCAACGGTTCACGACGATCCCGCTGGACTACCCACCACCCCTGTCGAGTCGACAGAGGGACCCGGTCCCTGTCCCGGTGGAGAGAGTCGAAAG
>DAONAB010000394.1:0-2432 GCA_035400805.1 Nitrospira sp.
CACAGTCATGGGTGGGTTGGCGGCGTTGCTGTCCGCAATAGATCTCCAGGCCGGACCGATCGATGCCAGCCGCCACACCCACCCAGAAAAGGTGCAACTGGTCCATGAGGCGGAACATAGCGTGGACCATGCCTGGGAGGTCTATCATCGAGCGGCGCTGGGGGGAACCGTGGCGTCACCCGATCTGCAAGCACAAATCGAACAACATTTGCATGAAGCGAGAACCCTCGTGACCCAGGCGCAGGAAGCGGCCGACCGTGGGGATGCTGGTGCGGTGGAGAAGCTTGTCGAGCAGATCAAGACTCATACGGACCAAGCCATCGAGGGGAGCAAGGAGCAGAAGAAATGACACAAGGTGTGACCAGGAGACGTCCCAAGTGGGGTTATGCGGGTCTGTTGGCGGCCGGCTGTACGCTCGCACTCTCCCCTGTATTTGCGGCGCCGGCTGTGAAAGAGCTGGATCCGGTTCTCATGGTGACCATTCCGGCCGGGCCGTTTTTAATGGGCACTCAGAGCCCCAAAGGAAGGGCTGATGAATGGCCGCAACGCACGGTGCAGGTTGATGCCTTCGCCATCGATGCGGTCGAAGTCACCAATGAACGGTATATGAACTTTGTCACGACGACAGGGCACCGAAGCCCGCCCAATCCGTATGGCACCGGAGTCCTGGTGTCCGTCAAAGGCATCGAGCAACTGCCGGTGGTGCAGGTCACATGGTACGACGCCAAGGCGTATTGCGCCTGGGCCAAGAAGCGGTTGCCGACGGAAGCGGAGTGGGAAAAGGCCGCGCGTGGGACTGATGGCCGGACCTTTCCCTGGGGCGAGGATACCCCGACTGCGAAGCGGGCGAATTACGACCGTGAGTGGGTCGACGACAAGACACTCCATGCAGTGGGCTCCTTGCCGGGTGGCGATTCGCCCTACGGCATCAAGGATATGTCGGGCAATGCACGGGAATGGGTTCAGGATTGGTATGACCCGGATTACTACGCCAATGCTCCGACAAAGAATCCTCAAGGACCGGACAAGGGGATTGTGCGCGTGATTCGAGGAGGGTCCTGGCATAGCCCCCACTCCGACATCACAGCCACGGCCCGAGGACGCGGAGGATTCGCGCTTCAGACACACGGGACGGGTTTTCGATGTGTGAGGAGTGTCGACGATCAGACTCAACACGATGTGTCCGGTGCTGAACCGAAAGCCAGGTAAGCGATGAGTTCATGGGGTCAATCGTTGAGCAGACAATTGCAGTGGTAATGGAGGTACCGCGACTCCGCACGCGGCCTCCCGTTGAGGCGGATGGGTGGTTCCTTTGGAGGCACCCGTCCCCTCAGCGAACCACCGGAGAGGGCAACAAGCACCGCGTCGTGTGAAGGGATCGAGGAGGTGAATATGGCTCAGGGAATTATCATCGGTGTGGCAACCTTCGTGATGAGTGTCGGTGTGGTGCTGTATGCGCAGCTGCGGCGTCCGGCCTACGTGCGAGTGCGGCGAGCGAGCCGGGAGCAGTCACGTGTCCGGTAGTGTCGCGGGTCGTCACGCATGTCGCAGTATCGTCGAGGCATGCGGGCGAAAAACGCAGGCGTTCTTTTTTTTCGAAGCCGGGGGTTCCAATGGAAACACATGGGACACCAGAATCATTCACCCCTCCGCCGCCGGGCAATCACGCCTGTCCGCGGTGCGGGGGGTTATTATTGACGCAACATTATATTGATCTCCTTGATGATACTGGCCAAATCGATATTACGGCGTGGCACTGCGCGATGTGCGGTGAAGTGCTCGATCCGGTGATCCTCAAAAATCGGCACAGTCCGCCTCCCAATTTGCTGTATGGTACGAAAGAGCGGAAGTTCAGTCAGCGCGTGACGGCCATCTCGAATGGAAGTGCTCCGAAGAAGTCGTCGCCTCGCGAGGCCGTGAAAGACGAAGGGGAAGATCCGGCGACGGAAGCCGACCACGTCCCTGAATAGACGACTGTCGGCGGTGGAGGATGATCCTATGAATATTGTCGTGACCGGGGGCACAGGTTTTATCGGGCATGCGCTGGTGGAAGAACTGGCGCGCGCAGGTCACGACGTTGTGGTGCTGAGCCGACGGCCCCATTCTGCTGCTCAGCCGCAGGTGCGCTATGTGGAGTGGGATGCAAGGTCAGTCGGACCCTGGCAGGAAGCAGTCGCTGCGGCAGATGCCGTGGTGAACTTAGCGGGGGAGCCTATTGCGGAGGGGCGATGGACCACTGCGCGCAAGCGGATTCTCGTCGAGAGCCGTATTCTTGCGACTAGACTGCTGGTGGATGCGTTAGCCACCCGGCCGCGGCCGCTCCCTGTCCTGATCAGCGCCTCGGGCATCGGCTACTACGGTCCCCAGGATGATCGGGCCTTAGATGAGCGATCCCCGCTTGGTGAGGGATTTCTCGCTCAGTTATCCGCGGC
>DAONAB010000395.1:0-2404 GCA_035400805.1 Nitrospira sp.
CAACAATGCCTCGGCTTCCGGAGGGCCCCAACTCCCGCTCTGATAATTCGGAAAGGCCGCCGATCCGGGAAGAGACTTCCACACATCCAGAATCGTCTGCACGACGGACCACCCCAATTCGATATTGTCCGCCCGTTGAAACAGCGTCGCGTCTCCGGCCATGGCGTCATGGAGCAGCGTTTCGTATCCGGTGTGAGGAGCATCGCCGAAATAGTCGGCATACTGGAAATCCATATCCACCGTCCCGATCCGCACCG
The DNA here is from genome assembly GCA_035400805.1 of Nitrospira sp. Classification (GTDB taxonomy): domain Bacteria; phylum Nitrospirota; class Nitrospiria; order Nitrospirales; family Nitrospiraceae; genus Nitrospira_A. The sequence continues at coordinate 258 of DAONAB010000395.1, forward strand.
TCGGCCCCGGCACTTTCGCATCGAAGCGCAAAGAAATGCCTTCGTCGGGCTGGATGCGGATGACGAGCACATTCGGCGCCAACCGATCGACCTGAGTTTTCCGAAACAGCATGAACGGCGCTTGTTTGAACTGCACGACAATTTCGGTCAATCGCCGGGTCATGCGCTTTCCCGTTCGCAGGTAAAAAGGCACGCCGGCCCAGCGCCAGTTGTCGATGAAGAGTTTCATCGCCATAAAGGTCTCCGTCGTCGACTCCGGCCCCACATGCGGCTCTGCGCGGTACCCGACAACCGGCTTCCCGTCAATCGCCCCCTCGCCATACTGGCCGAACGCGACAAAGCGCAAGACGTCAAGCGAGCTCAGCGGCACGACTCCGCGCAGGACCTTGGCTTTCTCGTCACGCACGGCGTCGGCGGCAAAGGAGTTCGGAGGCTCCATCGCCAAAAAGCAGAGCAACTGCAGCAGGTGATTCGGGACCATATCGCGCATGGCGCCGGCCTGCTCATAGTATCGGCCACGGTGTTCGACCCCGAGGCTCTCCGCCACCGTGATTTGCACATGATCGATATATCGCCGATTCCACAACGGCTCAAAAATCCCGTTGGCAAACCGGAACACCAGAATGTTCTGAACCGTTTCTTTACCCAGGTAGTGATCGATCCGGTAGATCTGCCGTTCCTGCAGCACTCGCTGCAGTTCGTGATTGAGAGCTTTCGCCGACTCCAGGTCGTGTCCGAACGGTTTCTCGATGATGACGCGACGCCAGGTCCCGTCTCGCTCCACCGTCAGGCCATACTCCCCCAGATGCGTCACAATCCGGCCGAACAAGCCGGGTATCGTCGCCATGTAAAAAATATAATTGCCCTGGGTGCCGGCGGAGCCATCGACCTCTTGCAACAGATCATTCAACCGGCGGTAGGTCCCACCCTCCTGGAAGTCACCGGCCATGTAATGCACACGCTGCGACAAGGCCTGCCACACGGCGAGATCGGCCTTCTCCGGCAGGTACTCGGGCATGACTCGATCCAGCTTGGCGCGGAACTCTTCCGTCGTCGTCTCCGTGCGGTCCAATCCGACAATGGCAAATCGTTCGGGAAGGAAATGCCCCGCCATCAGGTTGTAGAGGGCAGGCAGCAACTTCCGTTTGGCAAGGTCGCCATCGATACCGAAGATGATCATGACGCAAGGTGTGCGTAGTTGTGCGAGGTCCATGGATGGATCCTGGTTTAGTTGCGAGGTGGTTGTGGGGGCATACGGTATCCTGCCTGATCCCTCCCCTAACCGCAACCACTGGGCCAGACCGTCGAGGATTATTTGTCCGGACGTCGTGGAATCTGACACAAGATCGTGCGGATCCGCTCACGCAGTACGCAGTCTTCGCGGTGACGCCGACGAAGAGTCACTCGCCGCGTCGCGAGAGCGCGACATCAGAAGGATTACTGCTCTCAGAATGGAAAATCACCACGGGAGGGAAATGATTGGGCACGGCCGTACCGACGGGAAGCGGCACGGTGTGCACGAAACGATGCGCTATGATCCGTGTCGAACGACGGCGGCGTTAATTGTTCTGTGTCCGCGTCAACCAGTCGATGAATCGCTGCAAGCGCGCATGCTCTTCGTCATGGACATGCACAAACACCAGGCCGAAACCTGTGGCATTCGTCCATCGCACTTCAGCCACTTCGACTGTCAGCAGTTCATACGGCGCGGGGAATTGAACCTGCAGCGACAGATTGGCGCGCATAGGAAGCGATTCCTCGCTCGCGACATGGCAACCCTCCTTGGAGAGACTGGTCACCATCCCGCTTCCGTCGATGGCGTGACCGGAGAACGTAAGCGGCACTTGTATTTCATAACGTGGTGTATCGCGACGTTCCACAGAAGCCTCTCATCTGAATGACGGCACAGTCGTCCCTCGTACAAACGTCCGGAGATGGATACGCTCTTCTGCCCATGAAATCAACCGCTTTGCGCAATGAGGGCCGGCTCTGGCAGGTCTGCCGGACGTGCGAAGCTCCATGTCCCTGTGGTCTGGATTGGCGGTCCGGCAACGGCAGGTCCCCGGCTCCTGTCACTGCCATAAGAATTCCTAGGACGTTTCCCGTTTAACCGGGAAATGGCCCCAATTCCCCGCCTTTCGGGCTAA
>DAONAB010000396.1:0-2403 GCA_035400805.1 Nitrospira sp.
CGTCCCCGGTCAGAGCCTGGTCGATCAAGTCGTACGTGATGACCCGGTGCCGCCTGGATTTGGCAAACCCTTCCACCAATTCACGCAGGGCCGGCGCAGCGTAGGGCGGAACGCGGCCCAACCGGTGCTTCGCGTCATCCGACCACATCAACCGATCGACGAGCCCATCAACCTTCCCTGCCGGCACATCGATTCCGATCAGCCACTGGCAGGGACGACATTCCGTGCGGACAAACCATATCGTTTCGCCGTCGTTCGACAGTCGTTCATCGACACCCTCGGTATGCATCCACCCGCCGCATCCGCACACAAGCATAAGACGCGCAACCCTTCAGCCGGTTCTCTCGCTAACCGATTTTCCCCGGGTACAAAATATACAACATTGCGTAGGTAAACGTTCCCGTCAGGAACAAGATGCAATAGACAATCATCGTGAACCGGCCCAACGCCCGATGCCGTTGACCACCATCCGGCCAGATCCGCTGAATCCCCATCTCCACGGCAAACACAATGGCCACCAGGCTGAGAAACCCAAGATAGACCTCCAGCTTGCGCATGGAAAACCCGGCCGACATCACCCGGGTCCCAAAGAGGACGATCACCACCGTGAGGAGGAGCGCAAAGATCAGCCCGACTTTCTTCCAGGAGGTCATCAACAGCGACGGGCTCAGCACACGGCTGCCGCCGATGAATTGTTGAGATCGAAACCCCAACACAATCATATACACGGCCATGACCAGCCCGATGATGACCAGAATGATGTGGATGGTCAGCACAGGGATAAAGACATAGTCGTACAGGGCTTGCGACCCGCCGAACCCTTCCTTCCCTTCAAACGCCAGCACGCCTAATTGTCGAAACAGATAGTAGGCGGTAAAAAACCCCACCATCGTGATCATCCCGCCCAGCATCAACCAATGATGAGGATGCCCGCGATGCTGCTTGGCCTGAAGCCACCCCACGATGAAGAGGCCGGTAAACAGCGTCGCCATCAACTGGCTGAGATCGGCGCCCATGGTGGCGTGGGTTCCGAAGAATCCCGGCTGTCGAAGGAATTCAAACATCGTCAACTTTAGCCGGCGCTCGGCTTAACTCCTTGCACCACAGCCGTCCGCTCAATTTCCTCAACCGACACATAGCCCCCGTCATGCATCCATTGCATGGCCTCGGCCGTGCGATAACAGGCACCCTGCTCCGTATTGACGAGGATATGAACGGCAAATGCTGCCGTCCAGGCCGGGCTCGTGCCCGACGCGTCGAGGAACCGATCCTTAATGATCAAGCGACCGCCGGGGGTGAGATGACGGTGAATCTTCTTGACCAACGCGGCATTGGTTGCAAGATCCTGATAGTGGAGGATGTCCGACATCAGCACGACGTCATACGGGCCACCGAGGGCATCACGGTTGAAGTCACCGGCTTTTAAGGCAATTCGCCCCTCCAGCCCTGCGTCTTTTATGGTTCGTTCAGTCAACGGAAGGGTCGTGGCGAGATCAAACACGGTTGCGGAGAGGGCCGGATATACCTGACAAAAGGCGATCGCATTAGTACCGGCGCCACCTCCGAGATCCAGCATGGTCTTCGCCTCGCCAAGCGCGAGTCGCTTTGCCAGGTCCGGCACACTTTGCTGGCCGATCCGGTGCAGGACGGACAGCACATTGGCGCCCAGTGCCGGATCCGTCTCAAACACATGCTGAATGACTGGAGATCGACCGGTTTTGATGGCCTCTTCCAACTTGCCCCAATTCCCCCACTCCGCATCGTGGAGAAGGAGCAAATGGCCGACATATTGAGCTCCATGCTTCACGAGATGGGTCGTGGCCACTGAAGTATTGGCATACACGGCTCCGGTTTTCGTCAACAACCGGATGGCCACCAATGCGTTGAGGAGTAACTCCAATGCGCGAGCATCGGTGCCGAGTTTTTGAGCCGCATCCGTAGCAGAACGACCCTGACCGTCGAGCAGGGAAAACACATCTAACTTCACGGCAGTTAACAGGATTTTGGTCTCCCAGTAATAGCCCAGCTGGAAGACTTCGGCGAGAGACAATTCGCGAGGCACAGATCCCCCACTTAGTTAGGATGGCACTGAAGTTGATCATCTTACCCAGTTCAGAAAGGGAAACGCAAGGTAAGCAGCGGACGGGAAGGAGTCTGAAAATCGAGTGTTCATGCGGGTTGTGCGGGATAACGCTGAGAGACGACGGACATTCAAAATTGCCGTGACCAACTGCGGTTCTTTGCCGGAAGCCTACGCTCAATACAAACAAAAAGGGCAGTGGTTCACATCGAACCACTGCCCTTTCGTCAGCGGACTTTCCCGCTCAATGAGGAAGAACTACTTGAGCTCAGCCTTCAAGTTGGCCGTTCCGCCCTCGGCTACTTCGATCTCGAATTCGTTCA
>DAONAB010000397.1:0-2401 GCA_035400805.1 Nitrospira sp.
CTGCTCTGATAGGTTTTAGCCGACGAGGTGGTCCGGCACAGGCGTGTCACCTCCAGGACTTCAGACTGCTCGCAAAGAGACACGGCAAGGGGCCCAGTCAGGTTTTGCAGGAGTAGCGCGATGGCCCAGGACCATTCCGGCAATCAGAGCAATCTGTTCCAGGCCGTCATCGGTCATCTTGGCCTCCTCTTGCGCCTGGAACGGCGCGTCCTTGGACTCATCGTTTCCTATTCGATCGCCATCGGACTGTTCGCCCTGATCGTGCCTCTCACGGTACAGGAACTCGTCAATACCTTCGCGTTTGCCATCCAACCCATTACCATCGTCACCCTGGCCGCCGTCATGGTGGCCGCCCTGTTATTCGTCGGGGCCTTTCGAGCCTTACAATACTATGCGGTTGAGGTGTTGGAACGTCGCATCTTCGCTCGGGTCGCCATTGCCATGGCGCAGCAACTCCCGCACCTGCGCTACCAGGGCTTTGAACCCCGTTTTGCAAATTTCTTCGTCGAAACCATTCTCATGCAACGGGCGGTCTCAGTCCTGCTGGTGGACCTGATCAACGTCATCGTCGGCGGCGCAGTGGGCATGACTATTCTGGTCTTCTATCATCCGTATTTCTTGCTGTACAACGCAATTCTGCTGGTCGGCTTCAACGTGGTTTTTTTTCTCATGAGCCATGGCGGCCTCAAGGCCGACATGAGCCTCTCCCATGCCAAATATGACACCCTGCACTGGTTTCAGGAGATCGCCCACAATCTGCTCCATTTAAAATCGACGGACAGCCAGGCCCTACTGGTTAAAAAGACGGACCAGCTGGTGGATACCTATATCGGCGTGCGCAGGACACGCTTCGGGATTTTGATCCGGCAGTACTTAGGATCACTCGGATGGCAAGCGATCGCGCACAGCGGGCTGATTGCGACGGCCGGTTGGCTCCTGGGCATCGGGCAATTGACGCTCGGACAATTCGTCGCCGCCGAGGTCGTCGTGAGCGGCATCCTGTCGAGTTTCGATGGGGTCGTGAAACGGATGGGACACATTTACTACTTCCTGACGGCACTGACGGAGCTGAATTTCTTGTTCTCGCTTCCCAAAGATCAGGATACGGCGACCCTCTCCATCCCGCTTCCGGATCCGACCGTGCACGGCATTCGAGTTACCTGCAAAGATCTGACCTTTGCGCCAGCGGGCACCCCGGCCGTCTTCGAGGACTTCAATCTGGAAGTCACCCCCGGAGAGAAAGTCGGCATTTATGCGGGCAGCACGATGGCCAAAACCACGCTGGCCAGAATCTTGGGGGGCCTGGAATCACCCACCTCCGGCGTGATCCGCTACAACGGCGTCGACCTCCGGCACCTCAACCTGGACTCCGTCAACCGGTTCAGAGGATTCATCCTGGATTCGAAGTTGTCGTTGTTCGAAGGCACGCTCGAAGAAAATATCGTACTCGGACGGGAGTACATCCCCTATAGTGATGTGCGATGGGCGTTACGCTTCGCCGAACTGGAAGAGGAAGTCGATGCCATGCCGCACGGCCTCAAAACCCACGTCCGGGCTGCCGGAAAGGTTTTCGCCCCGACGCACATTGCGCGCATCCTGGTCGCCCGGGCGATTCTGGGTCGGCCGCAACTCCTCATTTTCGAGGGAATCCTCCACAACATGCATCCCGCGATGCGCGAGACGATTCTCCGGCGTCTCTGCAGCAAGGAAGAGCCGTGGTCGGTCATTTTTGTCTCGAACGATCCCAACCTGACCCCCCATGTCGACCGTCGAATCATGCTGAACTAGCCGGCCAACGCATCAATTCTACGTTTCTGTTCCCGCCCGCTTCATGGCCCTGCGCTCCGCATGGCCGGACCTGCTCAACTTGACAGACATCAGGCAATCGCCCACACTGCGGCCCACAGCCGCCCGATACGAGCCCTTGTGTGAACGACACCGCCACTGAAACGTCCATTTCGACACCCTCCGCGTGGACCATCCTTGCCCGCCTGAATCTCATGATCGGGCTCGAGCGCCGCATCCTCGCCATCATCGTATCCTATGCGGTCGTGATCGGTCTGTTTGCATTGATCGTCCCGCTCACGGTGCAAGAACTGGTCAACACCTTCGCCTTCGCGATTCAACCGATCATGATCGTCACGCTGGTGGCCACGATGTTCGGCGCGCTGCTCGCTATGGGCGCCTTCCGGGTCCTGCAGGCGCGGGCGGTGGAAATCCTGGTCCAGCGCCTCTATACGCGGCTCGCCGTCGCCTTTACCGAAGCCCTACCCCGATTCCGCGAAAATGTCTTTCTTCCTCAACATACCAACACGTTTATCGAGGCGGAGCTGTTGCCCCGGGCCCTGGTCGCCATGCTGGTCGATGTGATCAATGTGTCGGTGTCGGGCGCCATCGGCAT
>DAONAB010000398.1:0-2391 GCA_035400805.1 Nitrospira sp.
GCCACTGACCCCGCCACTTCATCGTGAAAAAGTGGCCTTCATTCAGAAACGTTAATCAGATTCTCCGATGGCCCACATCCGAAGTGGCATACCGGCGTTCAGCTAGGGGGACTGTTGACGGTAAACGTGGTGAGCGCCCATCGCATCGACGAACCATCTGTCACCGTGGCACGTCCCCAAGCCAAGCCAGAACTTAGGTGGCCTCGTTCCATTGTAGATCAGCGAATTGACGGTCGAGCAGGCGCAGATCACGCACGACGATCCTGGCGCCACATTTCCTATAGCTCTGTCTCTGCACGGTCGCCCCTATCTCTCATGACAACCCTGGCTCGGTGCGCCGGGCGAATCCTCTCGCCGATGGGCTAGTTGCGGCGTTGTGCTACAGCTGATCGGTTGGCACTGTAGCTCCGCTCCATGTGTGATGAATAGAGTCGCCGCGCAGGACCCGTAAATCCTTCACATTTATTTTGCCTTGCTGGTCACCAGTCAGGCATTGCCTTTGCTCCTCTTGAGCTAGGGACCTTCCGGGGCCGACGCTGGAGATTCGGCACGGTGGCCATTACTGGTGCGCTTTCACCCAGAGGTGCAACATGGCTGCGGATAGTACGAAGACAATTACGTTGAGTGTGATCAAGGCTGACATCGGCGGATTTGTCGGGCATTCGGCGATCCATCCGGCCCTGGTCGATTGTGCGAACGAAAAACTGACTACGGCCAAGACCGGCGGCTTACTGGTGGATTTTCACGTGTCGGCCTGCGGGGATGACTTGCAGCTGATCATGACGCATCGCCATGGTGTCGACCATGAACCGATCCACCGTCTCGCCTGGGATACGTTCGAAGCCGGCACTGCGGTCGCAAAAGACTTGCATCTGTATGGCGCGGGGCAGGATCTGCTGGCCGATGCATTCAGTGGAAATGTGCGAGGGCAGGGGCCCGGTGTCGCCGAGATGGAGTTCGTGGAGCGGAAATCCGATCCGGTGCTGATCTTTATGGCGGACAAGACCTCGGCCGGCGCCTGGAACCTTCCTCTCTATAAAATGTTTGCCGATCCCTTCACGACGGCAGGGTTGGTCATCGCTCCGACGTTGCACCATGGGTTCCGATTTGAGGTGCATGACATCTATAACCACAAGAAGATCTCGTTTGATTGCCCGGAGGAACTCTACGACATGCTGATGTTCATCGGGTCCCCCGGCAAATATACGGTTAAGTATGTGTACTCCCGGGCGGATGGGACGATTGCCGCGGCTTCGTCTACGGAGCGACTGTCGTTGATCGCGGGGAAGTATGTCGGAAAGGATGATCCGGTGATGATCGTGCGTGCGCAGCAGAACTTTCCGGCGGTGGGCGAAGTGCTCGATCCGTTCCGGTATCCCTGGATCATCGAGGGGTGGATGCGTGGCTCGCATTATGGCCCGCTAATGCCGGTCTCGGTGAAGCAGGCGACACCGACTCGCTTCGATGGTCCCCCGCGCGTGGCCTGTCTCGGCTTTCAACTCGCCGATGGCCGGTTGATCGGGCCCAGGGATATGTTCGACGACCCTTCCTATGATGAAGCGCGGCGCGATGCAAATCGAATTGCCGATGTCCTGCGCATGCATGGTCCCTTCGAACCGCACCGTTTGCCGCTCGAGGATATGGAATATACGACCATGCCGCAGATCATGAAGAAGCTGGAGGGGCGCTGGGCAAAGGTGTAGGGGAGCTGAACGGGAGCACGATGATGGAGGTCGATCAACAGAGAGTCGCGCGAGAATGGCGGGCGCGGGGCTTCAGTTGTGATCTTTGGGTTGATCCGCCAGGGCAAGTATGGGAGGATTACCGCCACGCGACCGATGAGTTGGTCATGCCGGTCGCAGGCCGGTTGGAACTGGAGTTCGGGGGACAGTCTCTCAGCCCCGCTCTAGGCGAGGAGATTCTCATTCCAGCCGGTGTGTCCCATACGGTCAGAAACATCGGTGGGACGACTGCTCAATGGCTCTACGGGTACAAGCGGGTTCACACAGGCTGATGAACTGACTCAGCAGAGGGAGAGGAGCCGATGCCGACAACGACGCAATTTGTGGTGAGTGGACAGAGCAAGCCCGGTGTGCTGGCCTCCGTGGCGGCGGTGCTGGGAGCCGCAGGGGTCAACATTAAGGCCTTTTCCGCGCCGGAAGTGACCGGGCCGGGGAAACTGCGGCTGATCGTGGCCGATGTCGATGCCGCGCGGATCGCGCTGAGAAAATCCAAGATTAAATTCCGCGAAGAGACTGCGTTGATTCTAAGCCTGGAGAATAAGCCCGGCGCCTTGAAGCAAGTGGCCGATTCGCTCACCAGAGCCCGCATCAACGTGAAGTGCGGGTACTGTACCCCGTCGCGGGAAGGCAAACGCGCGATCGTGGTGCT
>DAONAB010000399.1:0-2351 GCA_035400805.1 Nitrospira sp.
CGCTCGGTGCTCCGTTCGGCCATTCGTGAATATCTGTGCTGCGAAGCGATGCATGGACTCGGCATCCCGACTACGCGCGCCTTGTGTCTCGTCGGCAGCGACGACAAGGTCTATCGCGAGCAGGTGGAAACGGGCGCGACGATCGTCCGGATGGCGCCGTCGCACGTGCGGTTCGGCACGTTTGAAATTTTCTATTACCGCAAGCAGCACGAACATCTGCAGCGATTGGCCGATTACGTGATCGACATGCATTTCCCTGATTTTGCGCAGGCCGCCGACAAATATGTCCGATTCTTTGCCGCAGTGGTCGAGCGCACGGCGAAACTCATCGCGCAGTGGCAAGCGGTCGGGTGGTCCCACGGCGTCTTGAATACCGACAACATGTCGATCCTGGGATTGACGCTCGACTATGGTCCTTATGGCTTCATGGATGACTACGACCCCGGCTTCATCTGCAACCATTCCGACTACAATGGACGGTATGCCTTCAATCAACAGCCCTACATCGGCCTGTGGAACCTGAGTTGTCTCGCGCAAACCCTGTTGCCGTTCGCGCCCAAGGAAGAATTGAAAGCGGTCCTCGATGGCTACCAGGTCACCGTCGATCGCTATTATCGGGATCACATGCGAATGAAGCTTGGCCTGCGAGAGGATCGCACGGAAGATGAGGCGCTGCTGCAGGAATTGAAGTCGCTCATGGTCGGCAGCCGGGTCGACTACACCATCTTCTGGCGCGAGCTCGGGACTTTTTCCTCCGACCCTGCGGCGAAGAACGAACGATTGCGGGAGCATTTCCTGAATCCGGATCGCTTCGATGCCTGGGCGGGGCAATATCGCGAACGGCTGCGGAGTGAAGAGAGTCGGGATGACGAGCGACGAGCCGGCATGGATCGCGTCAATCCGAAGTATGTCCTCCGTAACTATCTGGCTCAAGGGGCGATCGAAAAGGCTCAGCAGAAAGACTATGCCGAGATCGACCGGCTCTTGAACCTGCTTCGCGATCCGTATACCGACCACCCCGGCATGGATTCCTACGCGGCCGCCCCGCCGAATTGGGGCAAACATCTCAGCGTGAGCTGTTCGTCGTGAACTGCCTGACCGCGCTGTGACAACCAGCATGAGGGTATGTGATGCGTGTTGAAAAACTCGGCGGTCTCACGGTGCGCCTGACCGGAGGGACCGACGGCAAGGGTGGCGGCAATGGCCCCTGGGTCATGCTGCTCCATGGGTTCGGTGCACTCGGTGACGACCTGGTTCCGCTCAGCGAATACTTAGACGCGCCCGCGGGCACGCGGTATCTCTTTCCCGAAGCGCCGATCCAGATCCCCATGGGCTTCGGTGATTCGCGCGCCTGGTGGATGATCGACATGGCGCGCATTCAGGCCGATCGAGCGGCGGGCAAGGTTCGCGACATGTCCGGTGAAATCCCCCGCGGGTTGCCGGAAGCGCGTGAGCGCGTGAAGGCCTTGCTGGAGGATGTGCACAAAAAACTGGGGGCTGATCCTGCCCGGACCCTGCTGGGCGGCTTTTCGCAAGGCGCGATGTTGTCCTGCGATGCGTTGCTGCATAGTACACTTCCATACGCCGGGCTCATCCAACTGTCAGGCACGCTGGTGGCCAGGCAGGAATGGGCGCCGCTGCTGACGAAGCGGAAGGGGTTGCCGCTCTATCAGAGTCATGGCACGCAGGATCCGATTCTCCCGTTCACCATGGCCGAGCGGTTGCGGGATGAATTCCACCAGGCCGGCTTGGTGGTCGACTGGCAGCCGTTCCGGGGGGGCCATGAAATTCCGGAGCCGGTCTTACGCAAGCTGGGCAGCTTTCTCGTGAAGACGATCCGATAGGCGCATGATGACATCCTTTACACTGACCGCTGTCGACGGCACAGTCCTTCGCGGTGATCGCCTTGCGGGCAAAGACCGCCAGATTCTGTTCATCACCGGATTTCTCTCCAAGCGTTGGGGCAATAAAAGCAAAGCGCTCGCCCAATGGTGTCAGGAACGAGGATGGGGATTTTGCTGCTTCGATTTTCGCGGGTGGGGCGATTCAGAAGGGCAGTGGGGCGACTATCGACTGGTGCATTGGCTGGAGGACGCGGAAGCCGTCACGAAGCTGCTGGCCGATGGTCCGCCGGTGACGATTGTCGGCAACTCTCTCGGGGGTTGGCTGGCCTGGTTGGTCGCGCAGGAGCAACCGGTCGTCGAAGAACTCATTCTGATTGCCCCGGCGTTCAATATGATGGATCTGCGGGCAGCGCAAATCTCCGCTGAGCGGCGCGAGCAGTGGCAGTCGGCTGGTGCCATGCCCTGGGATGACGAGCCGTTGCATAAAGAGGCGCCGATTCCCTGGCA
>DAONAB010000400.1:0-2343 GCA_035400805.1 Nitrospira sp.
CCGCGTCTCATCCGTCCCTGTGCTTCACTCATCATGTCGCTCCTTCGTTCACCCTCTCGATGGGAGGCATCCCTGCACGTCCCAGGGAGAATTCCGTGGCGTATCCGCTGCCGATTTGCAGCCTGCGAAAGTGCGTAGAATACGGTCCAAGGCAGCGAAAGTCAAAGTGAAATGGGCAGGCACGGCGTTTGACCGCCTCCCCGTCCCTATGCTACCGTTCGCAGACAGTTTGACTCCACCCATTCTAGCCAATCACCGGCACGAAAGACCATGGCATCAGGCGCACAACCGGCCTCATCTCGCGTGATGACGATCGACGGGGTCACGCTGCACCTCGCCCAGTCCATGACCATGGGTCAGGAATGGATCGGAAACCGGGAAATTCTCAAACAACTGCTGGCCTGCTGGCTGGTCATCGACGAACGTGACCTGCCTCTTTCACCTCGCATCACCGGTCAACCGGGAATCGGGAAAACCACCCTGGCAATGGCCGGGGCGCGTGAGCGCAAACAGGATCTGTACGTGTTCCAGTGCACCGCCGACACCCGTCCGGAAGATCTCCTGATTACGCCGGTCCTGGCGGAGTCCGGCACCATCAGCTACCACGCCTCGCCGCTGGTCACTGCGGTCCTCACCGGCAGCATCTGCGTGCTGGACGAGGGCAACCGGATGAACGAAAAAAGCTGGGCCTCGCTGGCTCCGCTGCTGGATCACCGGCGTTGTGTGGAATCGATCATCGCCGGGATTCTGATCAAGGCCCATGCAGACTTCCGCTGTTGCGTCACCATGAATGAAGACGCCTCGACCTATGAGGTCCCCGATTACATCCTGTCCCGGCTGCAACCGACGCTGGGGATGGGGTTTCCTGCTCGGGAAGACGAACTGGCAATCTTAAAGTACCATCTCCCCTTTGCACCGGCGGAGATGCTGGCGCTGACCGTGGAATTTCTCCAGGAAGCGCATCAACTCAGTCTCGAGTACTCCGTGCGCGACGGCATCCATCTCCTGCAGTATGCCCTGAAACGGCGCGCGCAGGACCCGGCGCATCCGCTGTCGATCGATGCAGCCTGGCGGGAATCCCTCATCAAGGTGCTCGGCGAAGAAGCGCTCGACCTGCCGCTGCAATCCCGCCGGCGAAAGCGCGCGCTGGGCGATCAGGCCTTGCCGCAAGGACTCGGGGACTTCTTCTTTGGGAGTGACGACCCTCTACATCCCGGCCGATAATGGCAGCACCATCTTCCACCTCCGACGCCGTCTTTCGTCTCTCACCCCGCATCGAACTGTTCCCGGTCCTCCACGGCAGCGGTGATGTGGCCCAGGAAGTGCGCGACCGGCTGACCGATCGCCCTTATGATTGCCTAGCCGTTCCACTCCCGCCCTCCTTTGAACATCCCCTGGAGGAAGCGGTCGGCGACCTGCCGACGATCAGCGTGATCGTTCAGCAGGAGCCGGATTCCGAAACCGGCGCGACGGTCAACTTTGTACCCGTCGATCCCTGCCAGGCGGTCGTGATGGGGATTCGTGTCGCCATCGGCGAGGGCATCTATCGCGCCTATATCGATCGGGAAACGGCGGTGGTTGAACCGGTCCCCTTTGTCTCGCCAGATGCCTATGCCATCAAGCGGCTGCCGTACGCCGCCTTTGCCGCGGCGATGGTGCCCACACTCGCGCTGCCTGCGGAAGGATCACAGCAGCAGGCCCGCATTGCCTGGATGGCCTTTCAGCTCCATCAGTTGGAACTCGAATATGAGCGCATCCTGTGCTTGTGCCACTTCGCCGACTGGCCGTGGATCCGGCAGGCGTACCAGCAGCGGGCCGACTATCGAGAATCGGACAGCAACATCCGCCGGCCCGAGCCATACCTCGTTGATCCGGCGTCATTGTATTTCGTGTTAGGCGAGCTGCCTTTTCTCACGGAACTGTATGAGCGCCGCCGAGCGACCGTGCACTCCGACCGTCACCTTTCCATCGACGGCATCAAAGAACTCCTGATCGAAACCCGTGCGCGCTGGCAAACCGCGCATGATGAGGAGGGACAAAGCGTACCCAATTGGGTGACACCGCAACTGCTGCAGCTCTATCTGCAATACGTGCGGAACCATGCGCTGCTCGACCGCCGCCTCACACCGGACCTCTACACGCTTGTGCTCGCCGCCAAACAAATGGCCGGCGACGACTTTGCGATCCGCCTCCTCGAAACCGCCAAGAGTTACGCCTATCAGGAAACCGAGGGCAAACATCTGCCGCAGCTCTCCGCCGGGCTGGGACAATTCGCGTTGCCGGATGAGCAGATCGTGCGGGCCACGAACCGGCTCCAGGGCGCACCGGTCACCTGGCGTTCGC
>DAONAB010000401.1:0-2328 GCA_035400805.1 Nitrospira sp.
GCCCGCATATCACCATTATGAAGGAGCAGGCGTTGCTCGGCTGCTTCGACTATGCCTTCATCGGGGAAGCGGAAGAGTCTTGGCCGCAATTCCTGAACGCCTGTGAACAACGCAAAGATCTGTCGACGGTGCGCGGCCTTATTTATCGACGAAACGGAGAAATCGTCTCGACGGGACAGCCGGCGGACATCACGGACCTCGACGCCTTGCCGATCCCGGCGCGGCATCGGCTGCCGATGTCCCGGTACAAGCTGGGGACGCTACGCGGACGTCTGCCGTTCACCTCGATTCAAACCATGCGCGGTTGCCCGTGGAAATGTATTTTCTGCGCCTCTGAGGCGCTGAAGACCACGGAGATGCGGGTGCGCTCTCCGCGATCGGTCGTCAATGAAATGAAGCAGGTTGTGGAGATCTTCGGCACCCGGCACTTCTACATCGTCGATGATGTGATGACCCTCTGGAAAGACCACATTCTGGAGATCTGTGACTTGATCGATCAGGAAGGCCTGCAGATTACCTTCGAAGGCAGCACCAGAGCCAACCTCGTCGAAGAAGAGGTCATTGCCCGGTTGGTCAAGAGCGGTCTTATCCGGCTGTCATTCGGTCTCGAAACCGTCGATCCAGAAATACGGCGCACGATGAAAAAGCAGGTCCCGCTGGAGCATTACGTAAAAGCGAACGGCATCTGTAACCAGTACGGGGTCGAGGCATTGAATTCTGTGATGATCGGACTACCGGGGGAGACCCGCGACACGGTGCGGGCCACGCTGAAATTCCTGCGGCAAGCCAGAGAAGTCAAACAGGCCAATTTTGCCATCGCGGTGCCCTATCCGGGAACCGAGTTCCACAAACTGGCGGTAAACGGCGAAAAGGGCGTCAAGCTGATGACCCAGGATTTTTCCGAATACCGGCGCTATGGATCGGCGGTGACGACGGTGGGGGAGCTGACGCCGCATGACCTGATCGACCTTCAGAATGAAGGATTCGTCAGCATCTATTCTGCGCCCTGGCGCTGGATTCCCATGCTGCAAAAACACGGCGTGATCGGAGGCTCCCTCATGCTGGTCCGTGTGGCACGCCTCCTGTCGAAAAAACTCTTCGCGAGCCCGGGACACGCATCGCAGGAGCAACTCATCAGCCTGGGAGATGGGGCCTTTGGTCGCATCCAGGAATCGGCCATGACCCCGCAGCCGGTTGGAGTCGCTCCGACTGATTCAAGCAGCCCGGCGCCCCTGTTGACGATCGCCTCCGCCTCACGAGCGGGCGCGGCGCCGGCCGGTCATTTTGGCCATCCCACCAACCCCAATGGCTAACTGCCTGAACAGAAAGGCCTCATGACATCGCGCCGACCCATGAAAGTGCTGCTGTTACAGCTGGAGTTTCCAACCTGGAAACAAGCTCGTGCGTGGACCTATCCGGCCTGTTTTGGCGTCGCCGAAGGATTACGAGCGAGCGGCGTGGACTGCGTCACGCTTCCCCTCATTGCCGACCCGCCGTATTCGAGTGCTACCTGGCTGGCGCACATGAAGCGGATGATCAACGGCCAACGGTTCGATCAAGTGTGGGTGTGGCTGGTGCATGCGCCCCTTGATGATGCGATTCTGAATTGGTTGAGCGAGTTGGCGCCGGTCCGGGTCGGCATCATCATGGAATCCTTGCAGTACAGCGAAGACGACTACGCCTGGGCGCCTCATCTTCGAGCGCGCCAGGGATTCGTCGAACAACAGGTTCGTGCGTTGACCCATGTGCTTGTCCCGGATGAATGCGATGTGGAACGCACCGCTACGCGAACGAGTGTTCCTGCTCTCTGGTGGCCGCCGATGGTGCCGGAACGCGTCATCAGCACCCCGTCGAGCCCGGCCGTTCACCGGGCAGGTGTCTTCCACGGCGTTCCCTACGGTCCACGTGAACAGTGGATTCATCACCCCGCGCTGAAATCTGTTCTCACCTTCGCCCGCTCATCAGCTCCAACATTGTTTCAACAACTGTTCGATCGGCTGCAGCAGTCAGCCGTTCAACGGTTGGCTACGCCTGCGGGAATGTCTGCCGACGAGTTGAGTCACTATACGAAGATGTGGCACGAGGTGCGCGAGGGCGAATTCCGGGAATGGATGACTCAACTGCCGCAATGGGCAGCCATCGTCAATCTGCCGAGTCTGGCGAGATTTTTCGGCGGGCGGGTCTTTGAAGGCATCGCCGCCGGGCGCCCGGTCGTGTCGTACGCTGTCCCCGGGCATCCCCTGAACAACGGGTTGTTTGTGGATGGGGAAGAGATTCTCTATTTTTCGCCGAGCCGTCCCGAGTCCTTAGCGGACGTCCTGGACCGTT
>DAONAB010000402.1:0-2291 GCA_035400805.1 Nitrospira sp.
AGATCCAGGAACTCCGCTGCCTTCGTCTGATTGCCCGCCGCTTTTTCCAATGCCCGATCGATGATATAGGCACTGTGCGCTTCCATGGACTCATGATAGGTGAGGTTCATGTAAGGAAGGGCGTGGTCCGCGCCGCCTTTTCCTGCCGCATCCTCGGGGGATAGCGCCAGAAACTCCGGTTCAATCACGTCGTTCGGGCTGAGCACGACCGCTCGTGACAGGACGTTGTCGAGCTCGCGGATGTTGCCGGGCCAGGAATAGTGAGTGAGCGCAGCTCTGGCCGCCGGACTGAGGGTCACGCCCGGTCGTTTCGCTTCGTAGGCATGCCGCTTGAGGAAAAATTCCGCGAGTTGCACGATGTCTTCGCTCCGTTCCCGTAAGGGAGGAAGCGTAAAGCTGACGACGTTGAGGCGAAAGAAGAGATCTTCCCGGAACTGCCCGGCTTTCACGGATTGCCGGAGGTCTTTGTTAGTTGCCGCCACGAAACGAATATTGACGGAGACCGAGCGGGTCCCGCCGACGCGCTGAAACTCTTTATCTTGCAGGACGCGCAGGAGTTTTGCCTGCAACGGCAGGGGCATGTCTCCGATCTCGTCGAGAAAGACCGTTCCTCCCTCCGCCATTTCGAGCTTGCCCTTTTGAAGCCGGTCCGCACCCGTGAAGGCGCCACGCTCATGGCCGAAGAGTTCATTTTCGAGCAGCGTTTCGGTGAGAGCCACGCAATTGATGACCACCATCGGCATGCTCTGCCGAGGGCTCCATTGGTGGATAGAGCGCGCGAAGAGTTCCTTGCCGGTGCCGCTTTCTCCCAGCAGGAGAATACTCGCGTCTGATTTGGCGGCACGCTGCGCCGATTCAATGATGCCCTTGATCTTCTGGCTCTCCCCGACGATAGACGCGTAGCGGTTTTGCACGTCGGACTTGAGGGCGGCGACCTGCCGTTTTAACGAATCCCGCTCCAGCGCCTTTTGAATGACGATCAGCAGGTGATCTTTTTCCAGCGGCTTGGTCAGAAAGTCATACGCGCCGTGGCGCATGGCTTCGACGGCATCCGGAATGGTGCCGGCAGCGGTCATGACGATCACCGGAATGTCTTCGCATTGCTTGTTCTGGGCCATGCGCTTGAGCACGTCCATGCCCTTCAGGCGCGGCAAATAGAGATCCAGCAGAACCAGGTTGGGAGATTCCTGCTCGATGAGTTCAAGGCCGCGTTGGCCGTCGCCGGCGGTCAGAGTTTTGTATCCGCCGGCGTCAAGGCGATCTTGCAACATCGTCACGATGTCTTGATCGTCATCGACTATGAGTACTTTTGCCTTCATGGCGCCCTGCGTGTGCTCCTAGCCTTCCATCGCATTCATGACCAGGCCGGTGAGCGGCTTGGGGAAGAAGTATGTCGACTTGTGAGGCATCCGCTCGCCAGCCGAGGCGACGGCTTTGACTTCGGCCACTTTGGTCGGGTTGAGCAAGAGGGCGGCCGTGCCGGTTCCCTGGCGGACCCAGTTCAAGGCTTCGTGGTCATCTTTCGAATACAACATGGCTTCCTGCTCCTGCTGAGTCGGGCAGAGCGTGGAAATGACATGCTGCTGCAGCAGCGACACGTCGAGGCGATCACGCGGGGACGCGGCGGCTGTGGGGCGATGGGATGGTCGCAAGGTCAATAGGTAGTAGTGCGAATCGTTCTTCAGGGCTAATCCGAACATCGGCACCGTCTGGCCCTGGCTGCGCAGGGTCTCGATGAACTGTGCGCGCACCTGCGGTTCATTGCCTGCCTGGAAGGGGAGCGCGGTGACCTCGAACACAGACTCGAACTTCCCCAGCAGATCCTTCGGCGCGGGAACCGGAGTCGTCAGCACGCGATGGGTCGGCAGCACGGTCAGGCCCTTGTCTTCCAGGCTGGCGAACAGCATCAGCACATTGTCGTAGGACTGTGGTGAGGTGACAGCTCCGGCCTGCTGTCGTCTCGCACTCCGGTAGTTGAGGGCCGTTTCATAGCGATGGTGGCCGTCGGCGATGAACAGTTGCTTCGTGTTCATGATCTGGACGACTTTCGCAAGAACGGTGGGATCGGTGACGCTCCACAACTGTTGGCGGAAGCCCTCGTCATCCTGGAAATCGATGCGCGGTTTATCCCCAGCGATCGCCTGTTCGAGCAAGGTGAGAACCTCGTTCTGCGGATCCGAATACAGCGAAATGATCGCGCTGAAGTTGGCGCGGCAGGCTTCGAGAAGATTGAGCCGGTCGGTTTTCGCCGCTGCGCGGGTGTTCTCGTGCGGGTAGATCTTGCCCGATCC
>DAONAB010000403.1:0-2283 GCA_035400805.1 Nitrospira sp.
GGCCGTGCAGAGCCAGGCAGCGCCCGGCGACACAGCACAGACTCCCGACTCGATCGAATCATTCGATCCGCCTACTCCAGACGCTCTCCGCAGCCTCTATAACCAAGCTCTCGGCGCCTTACAGGAATACATCGAGGTCGATGGAAGCCTACCGCAAGATGGTGAGACACAGACACGAGTGGGAGAGTTTCGACTCAAAGTCTTTCCTCAGGGGAAATCCCGTTCGCAGGAACACCTAAGCGCCGAGGGATCGTTCCGCCTCTCGCCCGACCCCGGACAACAGGAGTTCTCCCTTCGTTTCAAATCCTCCAAACGCCCGTCGACGCCTCAGCCAAGCGGCGACATCATTTAGCCGCATCGAACAGTAACAACTCCGCTGTATGGCAAAATCGGTGGACCTAAGGCCGTCGTCATCGTCCGTCGTTCGTGACCCGTCGCTCGTCTCTCGATGCAGAACAGGAGCAAAATGCATATTGCTTCTGGCGTATGGTTGAGAAAGACAGCAACCCGCGGCGTTCTGCCTTCATCCAGAAGCCATACGCTCTTCTTTCCCGCCATCAGCTATCAGCTCGGTGCCTGATGAGATACGCATCCACGATGCACGCTTCACGGATGTCGAGAATGCCGGCGGCAGACCAGGTCAACAGCCTGCTAGAAGGTGAAGCCGATGCCGCCGGAGATAATATGAGCCCGATAGTTCATGGTGAATGACGGACCACGCGCACCGTTCGCGACTTCACTCTCCCACTGATAATTCGCCACAAAATATTTGTATTCCGTGAAGAGGAACATGCGCTCAGTGACGTTGGCGCGCACCCCGCCTAGAAACTGATAGGCGAAGGCGCCGTCGGCGGCATTCTCATGCACCGTGCCGATGGTGCTGTGCTGGAGATTCAAATCCCGCGCAAACCCTCCGGACAACCCTGCACCGATGCCGATATACGGTTGAATCGTCTCGCCGGGGTAGCGCAGCAATACATTCGCCATGACGTTGATGGACTGGAGACGGAAATTCGCGCTCCTCGTCACACCGCCTGTCGTGGCCGAAGGCGCATTGACCTTGCCATCGAGTCCGGACAGGTCCGCCTCCAATCCGACGAACCGGCCGGCGAACGCCGGAAAAATCCCGACTTTCAACCCGCCTCCCAACCCGCCCTGCACGTCGGTATTCGTGAAGGGATCCTCCTGCAGCCTCACCGGACGATTCAGGGGCCGGCTTCCCTGGAGATAGACACTGACATAGAACTCGGTTTTCTCCCCGTCCTGTTTGGCCTCGGGAGATGTTGACGGAGCCTTGGCTGCGCTGGGAGCCGGTTCCGCTGCCGACGCAACGGAATGATGTGTCTCGAACAACGAACAGCTCAATATGAACGCGGCGAGGAACCATTGCGCTGATTTCATGGGTCACTCCTGTGGGCTAAACGGCCTAGCAGAACTACTCAGCTCTGCAATAGGCCACTCATACCACGGGGACTCTTGACGACAAACTGATTCGGCAGTTTCTGCAGCGAGGTGGGAACGCGTGAGCCAACCGGTCACGTGGCGAGGCCGTCGATGCTCGGCGAAAGGCAGATCGGAGCAGGCCCTCTGTTCAGGAGAGAAATCCCTCGATGACATCCGCCGGCATCAGGCCGACGAGCAACGTTCCGTCCGGGCGTTGCAGGAGCGGCACGCCTTGATGATCCGCCTCAGCCCACTGATCATTCCAGGCCCAAAGAATCGCATCTACGGTGGTGGCCTCTGTGCCGACAATCTGCGCGGAGGCAAACCCCTGACGTTCGGCCTCCCGCTGTAGCACCGTCTCATCGGAGAGATCCTGCCCGTCCACCCAGAACGACCGATACAACGATCGCACAAACTCCCCGCCCCGAAGCGGGTCCATGTGAAGCGCGCGCGCAGACGCGGCAATCGCCCGCCCGGTATTGGGTTTTCCCGGCGGCACAGCAATCGGCAACTCGGGCGCGAGCCGGCGGACCATCTGCACCTCCTGCTTCAATTCAGCTGCAAGGTGCCCTGCCCACCCAGCCATCGGGACCGGCAGATGCGGTGCATGCTGAACCCCCTGCCAGGAGATGCGATCCATCACGCCCAATGCATGAAGGCGTTCGTGCATCGCGTAACAAAAGGGACAGTTGAAATCGCTGTAGAGCCGATACGTATTCATTTCAATTCCACAAGATGAATGAAAACCAAGGAAGTCAGGATGGTCAAAAAGGTCGTCCAGCGAGGCCGCAGCAATGTGAGGAGGCTCAACGTACCCTTGCGGTACGTTGAGCCTCGGAG
>DAONAB010000404.1:0-2270 GCA_035400805.1 Nitrospira sp.
GAGCTTCGAGTCAGAGGTCATATTGAAATCGCCCTGCGCGTACTTAATGCCCCAGCCGTCGGGTCCGTCGTCGCCGAGGAGGACGGAGTTGGTGTAGATTTTCTCCAGGATCTCCAGATCCCGCTGGGACTGGATTTCGAGGATGGCGAGCGATTTAGGGCTGAAACGGGCAACCTGCTCACGGCTGTAGGGCGTGGCAAAGCCCTCGGCGTTCTCCCAATCTTCGAGCTTCCGGCGCATGAAGGCCGTGCGGATTGCCGCGGTGGTTCCGCCCTTCTGGATGATCACGGGATTGAACTTGAAACGGCTGTCGATCTCGAAGACCTTGTCGCGGTTTTCAAAACCGAAGAGCCATTCCCAACGGCAATGGTCGAGGAAGAGTCGGCGTAAACTTGCCGTGCCGTGATCCGAGTAGAGACCGGAGGGAACGATGAAGCCTATGCGGCCACCACAACATAAGAGGGCGTGGGCCTGTTCGAGAAACAATTTATAGGTGTATGCCTTGCCTTCTCCGCGATGACGGAAGGGGTGTGCAGGATCGGCAAAGCCTTGACTTTTGGCACGGGCTTTGCGCCAGAGGGTGTGGAGGACGGCATTCTCACTGCCGCGGGCAATAGCAAAGCGGTCTGCGCTCGTTTCATTTTCCACGGGATCACCCCAGGGATTTGCGGCATACTTCATCCAGTTCGAATCGTTTGCAAAACCGGTAGTGTAGTCGAGCCAGTTGCGCTCAATGCTCGCGTCAGCAAAATAGTCGGTCTGGCGGTGCAGAGCCACCTGCTTGCCATAAGAGCGGTATAGGGGGTCGATGTTGGAAAAAAACTCCATGGAGTTGGGTTGAAGCGTTTCCCACGGCGGGTTTCCGACGAGGGCGTCGAAACCTGCGCCCTGGCCGGAAAAGACATCCGGAAATTCGATCTCCCAGTGAAAGAAATGTTTTTCCGCAGCGATCCGGGCGGCAATATCGCGTGTTGCCGCCGGGGGATCGGCCAGGGTCGAGGGCAGCGGCGCATGGTCAAGGGCGTCGGCAGGCCAGAACCAGCAGGCGCACCACAGATCGAGGGCGGCTTTCAGGGAACGCCATCCCGGTGATCCGAGAATTTCCTCGCGGTATATCCGGGATCGTTCGGCGCTGTCGTAAACCGGCAGCTTGTGGAGTCGCGCAAGGACGTTCAAGACTTCGGCGTGGACGGTAGCGGCCTCAATCTTTCGCGACTCCGAAAAAGCAAGCGTGGGGGCATCAAGAAAATGCCGCAGGTCAGGCGTGAGCCTGTCCTTGACGAAAGCCTTAAGCGCCTTTGAGCGGGCTTCTTTCTCGCAGTGGACGCCATTGGTGTGACTTTTATCCCCGCCTTCGCGGTTCTTCCAGGCCATGACGGGATAGTGGCAGAAGGTGTCCAGCCACCCGCCGACCAGGCTGTTGCCGCATTTGATTTTGTGATCGAGGAAGGAGAATGGAAGCGTCCGATCCATGGTCTCGATCCAGAGAGACAGGCGGCACAGCTCCACGGCCATCGGGTCAATGTCCACACCGTAAAGGCAGCGCTCCACAATATGGCGGCGGAGAATTGCCTTGGTGCGTATCTCGAAATCATCGTCATCAGGGCGGCAAGGCAAGAGTTCCTCGACGAGTCGTTCTTCGGAAGCTTCGTTATCCGTGGATGGCGGAACAAGGAGTCGTGCTACGGCCTTTTCCCCATCAACGTTGATCCGGCCGTGATAATGCAAAGACACATAGAGAGCGTCGGTCAGGAAGCGCAGGGACGCGACGGGAAAGCTGCCCGAGCCGCATCCCATATCGCAGACCTTGAGTCTGAGAATTGCCTCGGGAAGTTTCGGCGTCCAGGCGGCGGGTGGTGCGTCGTAATCTGGCTCGCCGTCCGCATTCATCGGCGGATCGTATGCCAATGGCCGCAGTGTTCGCAAAACGGTGGGCACGGCCAGGCCGGGGCGGGTGTAGAATGTGCCTGCGCCTTTGCGTGTGCCGCCCCAGCGGACAAGGTACCATTCTCCCGGCAGGATAACCCGGGCAACAAGCTGCCTGGCTTTTCGGGCAATGGTTTCTTCATAAGCTCGCTGTCTTTCCGGCGTCTGGCTGCCCCGGGGCCGGCGGACGAGATTCCCCACGGAAACGGCGCGGCGCGCCCAAATTTCTGCACGGGTCCGCGTGGTGTGGCGTTCATCGCCGGGTTCCGTAATGTCGTCCTCCACTGCGACATCCTCAGCGGCTGCAATGTCGTCATCGCCAGTAATAGCTTCATTTTCATTGA
>DAONAB010000405.1:0-2245 GCA_035400805.1 Nitrospira sp.
CTCAGAAATTCGATGGATGAGCTTCATGACTGCTTAGGGCGTGCGCGGTGGACCCAGTCTCCTGCTTTGCTGGACCGTGCCAAATATTACTTTCCGCCGGTGGCTCTGAGAATCTCTACGCGCAACGTCTCCGAATGCGGGTTCCTCACCTCGCGGCGGATGACGATATCAGTCGGGCTGACGGGCTTCCCATAATAGGCTCGACTCCACTCATCCCGCGAGATGAGCGCTGCGCCTTCCAACGACACCCCTGCGAACAGGCCCTTGGCCCGTACGAACGACAACAGGTCCGCGCTGAGGTTGGGCGTGGTCGCGCCGGAGACACCGGCGCCGACCGGTCCGACGGCGACTGATCCATCCGCCCCCAGTTTGAAATTACCCAGCAGCAGCGAATCGACCCCGCGTTGCGTCAGAACCAGCAGCACGACCTCCGACATCTGCGCGCCGAACTGAAAGCCGAAGCTGGCGGCCCCCATCGTGAAAAAAGCTGGCTCGCTCCATTCGCCGGTCTTCTCGTCCTTGGCGACGAAGACACCGCTGCCGCCGGCTGCTCCGTAGATCAAAGCGCCTTTCATGTATTGCGGCACGATGAACAGGCCTTTGGCGTCCTGGATGTGGTCGCGAAACCAGGACATATTGGAATCGGCGAGAAAGTTGGAGAGGGTCATGCGCGACTGGTCCACCAGATCGCGCTGCTCGCGATCATCCGCGAGGGCGGATGTCGCACCCATCCAGGCGAGCAGCGGCAGAAGCAGGGCCAGAATGAGAATGAGGCGGCAGGATCTTCGCTGAATCCGAGCGTCTGGAATCATGCCCAGGCCCCCCTCGCGCGGTTGTGAATACTGCCGGGCTTTGTTATGGTCATCGATTGCACGATCGAACAGACGGTTCACACTCTACTGAGGATGGCTATGGCGACGAATGATAAGCAAGTGATTTTTTCACTGGTCGGGGTGGGCAAGGTCTATCCGCCCAAGAAACAAGTCCTGCGCGATATCTACCTGGGTTTTTATTACGGCGCCAAGATCGGCGTGTTGGGGTTGAACGGGTCCGGAAAAAGCTCCTTGCTGAAAATCATCGCCGGAGTGGATCCCAATTATGTCGGCGAGATCACCCGGTCCAAAGGCTACACCGTCGGCTTGCTCGAGCAGGAGCCACAGCTCGATCCCAACAAGACGGTCAAGGAAGTCGTTGAGGAAGGCAAAAAAGAACTGGTCGCCTTGCTGCACGAATACGAAGCGGTCAGCAACAGCATGGGCGACGCGAGCCCGGATGAGATGGAGAAGCTCATCGACAAACAGGCGCAACTGCAAGAGAAGATCGAAGCCGCGAACGGCTGGGAGCTGGAAAGCGAGCTCGAGATTGCCATGGATGCGTTGCGTTGTCCGCCCGCCGATCAAAAGGTGAGCGTGCTCTCTGGAGGCGAAAAACGCCGGGTGGCCCTGTGTCGGCTGATGATTCAAGAGCCGGATATTCTGTTGCTCGATGAGCCGACCAACCACCTCGATGCCGAATCGGTGCAATGGTTGGAGCAGCATCTGCAGCAGTACAAAGGCACCGTCATCGCCGTCACCCACGATCGCTACTTTCTCGACAACGTGGCGGGGTGGATTCTGGAACTGGATCGCGGGCACGGCATTCCGTTTCAGGGGAACTACACCTCCTGGTTGGAGCAGAAACAGGAGCGGCTGGAGAAGGAAGAAAAGGCCGAGTCGAAGCGCAAGAAGTCGCTGGAACATGAGTTGGAATGGATCCGGATGTCGCCGAAGGCCCGCCAATCGAAGGGCAAGGCGCGCCTGAATCGCTACGAAGAATTGGTGAACCAGAAGCAGGATCAGCTGGCCACCGAGCTGGAGATTTATATTCCACCGGGACCTCGCCTGGGCGACGTCGTCGTGGAAGCAAAGGGCATCAGCAAGGCCTTCGGCGACAATGTGTTGTATGAGAATGTGGAATTCAGCTTACCGAAAGGCGGGATTGTCGGCGTGATCGGCCCGAACGGCGCCGGCAAGACCACCATGTTCCGCATGATCATCGGCAAGGAAAAGCCGGACAATGGGACCATCCGGATCGGCGAAACGGTGAAGCTGGGGTATGTGGACCAAGACCGGTCGCTGGATCCCAACAAAACCGTCTACGAAATTATTTCAGACGGGCAGGACACGGTGATGCTGGGCAAGGCCGAGGTCAATGCGCGCGGGTACTGTGCCCGCTTCAACTTCGCCGGGACCGATCAGCAGAAAAA
>DAONAB010000406.1:0-2225 GCA_035400805.1 Nitrospira sp.
TTGCTATCGGGGAGGTGGAGAGGGAAGTTCCGCTCGAAGGTGTTTCGCCAGCGCCTGGGCTGCCAGTTCGTGCCCGCGTTCGTTCCAGTGGCTGCCATCTGCGCCAAATACATCGTCGCCCCGGGCGTCCGCGTCCTGAACCACTTGGGCGACATCGCCCCAATAGGCGATTGCATGGTGCGCAGAAATGTCACGAAACGCTTGGCTATAGGGTTCGTGTTCTACGCAATTGAACGCCATGATCGGCCGCGTTCCGGCCCGTGCCCGCACGCGTCGCATCAACTCATCCGTGACAGCGACGGCCCGCGCAAACCCGGCATGCCGCATGCCTTCCGCTTCGATATCCACCTCGACGGTATCCCTGGTATTCGCGGCTTGCAGCCGATCCAGTCTGGTGACCACGAAGTACAGAAACCGGCTATGTCGATTGATCCAGTCTCGCAGCTGTAGCGATGATTCTTTTGGAGAGAGGCGCTGGACGGTGCCGTTACGCCAGTAGGGTCGCACCCAGCCATTGTTGTTGATGCGGCTGAGGCGCTCGAGTTCATTGTCGTTATTGATGAAGTCGTTGATGCAGTATTGCCAGAGGATGACATCGGGGCGAACGAGATCGAGGTACCGGTCCAACACGAGAAATTCCTGCAACGTGCCATAGCCGCCGGCCCCATAAGCGAAGACTTCGACGTCGAGCAGTTTCGACAATAGGGCGTGATAGGTCCGGTTGTCTGAGACGGCGGTGGCATGGGTGAAGGAATCGCCGATGACCAACATTTTGAGGCGGCGGGCGGTTACGTCCCCGAAACTGCGAAATCCGTATTGTGTTTGGGACCGGCGGACTTGGTACAGTGTGCCGTTCTTGGTCTTTTCTACCAGCGCTTCCTGATAATGCTCGGTGGCCTTCCAGCCCAGCTCCGGATCCAGGGTAATGGGCCCGATTCGCCCGCCCGCGTTACTTTCAAAAAATGGAATGCCGTCCCGGATGAGGTGCACGGAACGAATGATGACCTCACCCAAACCGAGGAGTACTCCGATGAGTACGAGGATCACTGCGCCTGACGCAGCGATCATGGCGAATTTCTTGCCCAAGATGTTCCTACCGCACTGTATGAGGAGTACGCGATCTCAATCCGGACTCCTTTCCATGGCTGGGTCGCTCCACGCAGACGTCATTCCGGCAGCCGGCGAAGGTCTCATGTTCCGGGAATAAATACTATCAGGTATTCCCTGACAGACAATGAAATCGCCCATGCCCTGCGCCCGTGGGAATGGGCGAGTATCCCGACTATTCCGTCATGATCGAGAGGCGTTCTCCTGTCGAACGGAATCATTCCCGCCCATGAAAGGGTGTCGCACTTTCGATCATGTCGATGGACGCTTGTACTTTAGGGTTGAGGCCGAACTGCCATCTGTGCAAGATGGAGACACGTGCTCGTAGAACTCCGCCGGGTGTTGTAGTCCCAACTTCCTCACACATCCTCACAACGGTATGTCCGACGTGGATGTCACACTGCATGTCGTACGGGCATGTCCAAGAAAGGAATGAACTTGATGACAAGTCAACGCTTGAAGAGCTGGTATACGCGCGGTTGGATGCTCGGTATTGTGGCGGCGGGAGCCCTGACGGCGGGGTGTATGCACCATCCGGGAGGCATTGCGCCCTCAACCAAGCCGCTCGCTCCGGGTGGATATATTGAACTCGGCAAGGTGCGCGGACAAGATTGCGTGTATCACCTCCTCGGACTAATACCCGTGACCGGTGGCAATGAGATGCGCAATGCCATCGAGGATGCGTTGCACACGAAACCGCTGGCTGACGCCATGGTTGAGGTGACGGTGGACGGCTATTTTCAATACTTCATTCTTTTTTCTCGTGCCTGTACTCAAGTCTACGGCACGGCAGTGGAAACAAAATAACCATTACATGGGCATATGGGGGAGAACCGCTCCTCTTCTGCTAGGGAAAGTCCGAGGTGATCTGAGGCACGATGTGTGGCACATACGTGGAGTCAATATGTTGATCCACTCCATGCGGACTTATGGGCCACGTCGCTATCTCAGTCGATCATCTGACTCAGCACTATTCCCTCGGCCTGCAGGCGCGTCACGATATCCTTCGTGATCGCGTCGCGGCGGCAATGTCCTGCTGGAACCAGAGTCGTTCCGAGGACGCCGGGAAGGGGAGAGAGTGTTCTGCCCTGACTGCTGTCTCCTTCGAATGGCCCCTC
>DAONAB010000407.1:0-2202 GCA_035400805.1 Nitrospira sp.
CCGATTCACGGATTTCTGGGGAGGGCGCGCGAAGACGTATGACAGTCCGATCGTCCATGCGACTCAGAGCATGGTGAATAGGCTTGCGCAAAGCGCTGCGGCGTTGGGAGCTGACCTGATCATTGGTTTCGACATTCAGATTCATCAGGTGACGGCACGATACTGGGGGTGGGGTATGGCACAAATCATCATGCGGGGAACGCCGATTCAGTTTATGGATCGTGACGCGCTTGGGACGATTTTGGCCGGTGAACTGTCCCCCTTCGTTGCAAGGGACCAGTCCGCTCGACATCCGCCGGACGGAAATTCACTGGGAGAAGCGGTAGGGATGGACGAGATGACGGTGCCCTCATTGGATACGGCTCGGTTAGGCACGCGTCGATAGGGGGAGGCTGTCTGTGATGAAGCGCATGCTCATAGGGATTTGCCTCGCGATCTGTTTGGTGTGTGGTGTTGTGGAGGTACGCGCAGATTGCAGTGGGATTGACGATCCGTACCTCAAAGCGAAGTGTGAGGTAGAGGGGCAGAAGGCCTCAGGATTAGTCGGTGCAGGTATTCTGGCGCCGAACATGACCAAAGTGCCGCAGTACTCAGGGTCGCCGGGTTGTGTCACGGCAGGGTGCTCTGGGGCTGCTGAAGAGAGGTATTACGATGATCCTGGCAGTTTGAGCGCGGCCGGCGGTGCGGCGGCGAGCTCCGATGAGCGTTACTCGAAAATCCAACAGAGCAGGATTGACCGAGATGGGTGGGATCTACGGACTAGTAGCCCGGTGACGACGGCGCAATCTACGGCAGCGACGCTGCCGACCGATTCCATCATGACGGAGAGCTGTTCCGTGGTGAATATGTGCACGAGTTACACCGAAGGGGCTGGCGTCACGGGGACCTGCCAAGTGCCTGGGGGCTCACGGCAGACCTGCCTCAAGATTCGCAACCCCACCCTGCTACCGAACGCGTGCACGGTTCCTGGAATTCCCAGCCCTCCCTATACCTCTGAGACGGAGGTCAATGGGTGCAAGGATCTAGAAGCGGCTGGCGCCAGTGGCCTCGCCGCACTGGTGACTACGACCTGTCTCGATGGAGCTGCGCGGGATCTCAAGTGTGCTCAACCGTATGCCACCGTGCTGACCGGGGGGACTTCTGGATTCAACGCGCACGACCATGCGCCGGGAATGGCCATGGGCAATTTTACGATCGAATCGGCGTTTCCTATCTGGGATGGAACTCGATGGGTGGTCGGCTTGAACGTCACTGGCAATTCCGCCGGAGAAGACAAATATGGCTGCACAAATGTTGGCTCGGTGAAGACCGGGCCTTACGTGTTGACTCCGGCGAACCCGACGGCCTCTGGAAATGGCTCGCCGGCCTACTGCAATAGCAAGTGCTCATGCTTTGGGTATCCCATGACGTTTACGATGGGCGCCTTCAGTCCCACCGGCCCACTCAGCTGGCAAGTTCCGTTTACATTTACTTACGAGTCGCATTCGATTGCGGTCATGGTAACGGGAACCTTTCTCGATACGTACAGCGTGGCGCCCTTAACGGGATGCTTTCAAGAGGAGCAAACCTGGGATGTCACGTCCACGGCCGGGGACACCTGTGGCGAGTATCGAGACAAGGGCTGCAATCAAGTCAGCTCTCGCTGCGCATCGGTGCAGCCGGGGACGGGATATTGCTTGATGTACGAGAACACCTACAAGTGTCCGGGACCGTCGGAATGTTCGACGACGCAACCGATTACTCAATGCACGAAGTGTGGGAAACCAGACAGTCCTGTGCCGTTTTGCGTGGATACCAGTACGCCACCCAATGAGAATCTGGCGTTAGCGGCCACCTGGCTGGCGATGACCAAGAATGTCGAAGAAGATTGGGATCCGGACCGTCTGCGTATCTTCACGGGCAAAAGGAGCACCTGTGATTTCAGCACAATCGGGCGATCACTAATCAATTGCTGCGATTCGGACCCCGATAAATTGATTGGGAAATGCTCTGAGGAGGAGATCGCGCTAGCGAGGGATAAACACGATCGAAAGGCTCATCTAATTGGGACACATTGTGTGGATAAAGGCTCCTTTCTGGTCGGCAGTGTGTGCCTCCGAAAGGAAGAGGTCTACTGCACTATGAAATCCGAGCTCGGTCGGATGGTGCAGGAACAAGGCCGTGTGCAGTTGGGCATGACCTGGGGATCAGCGGATGCGCCCC
>DAONAB010000408.1:0-2202 GCA_035400805.1 Nitrospira sp.
TCAGTTCATGCAGCAAGACGTCAAGGTCGGGATGACGGGAACCGGCGGTGATGAACTGTTCGGAGATTACGGGCGATACATTCAGCTGGAACAGCGGACGTCACCGGGGACACAGGCCGCTCCGCTGCCGGCGTGGCTGGAGCGTGGCTGGCCGTTAGTTGCGTCGCTGGTCGATCAGATTCCGCATGGCATCGGGGGGTTACGAAGGAAGGAGCGATGGCGTCACTATCCGGAGGCGCGGCGCGATCCGTTCGGATGGGACTACGTGCAAGCCTTCTATTATCTCTCCGAGTCCATGAAACGGAATGCGGTCCTGGCGTCGCCGTCGGACGGACGAATCATTCAAGACACGGTGGAACTGTTGCGAGAACACTACCGGGAGTCCCAGAGCGAGCAGCCCCGCGATGCGGTCATGCACCTGGCGATGCGGACGCAATTGCCGGAAGAGTTTCTGTTTATGACCGATCGGTTTTCCATGGCCCATTCTCTGGAGGCGCGCGTGCCGTTTTTGGATCACCTGTTCGTCGAGGCGGTCATGCGTATTCCGGCTCAGATCCGGACCACGCCGGAGGACCCCAAGTATTTGCTCCGGCAGGCCGTGCGCGATCTGTTGCCCGATGACCTGCTGCATGCGCCGAAGCGCGGGTTCGTGATCCCCACGGCCCAGTGGTTACGCGGACCGCTCCGTCCGCTGGCTGAGCGGCTTCTTGCGCCCGCCAGGCTGGCCGAGCAGGGAATATTCCGACCCGAGTTTTATGCGCGGTTCGTTCAGCCCCATGTTGAAGGTCGGGCGGACTACCATCCGCAGGTCTGGACGGCCCTCATGTTTCAGCTCTGGCACAATCTGTATATCGAACAGGCCCTGACCGAATGTCCGACTTTTTCCTGGCAGGAGCTCTGCCGCTAGATGGCCTTCTCGCGATCACCGGCGAAAGTGGGCAGTGGGTCAGTGACCGATCGACCCGGGTCTGTTTCCAGTCAGGTTGTCGACAGCGTGAAGGCGGAACAGGGACCTGGTGCATACAAGGTATTCGGGATCTACCGTTTTTCGCTGGCCCTGTTGGTTGTGGTGAGTCACACCTGGGAGTTTGCCTATGAAGCACCCGAGCGACATTTCCTATCGTCGATCGGGATCGGCAACATCGGGGTGATGGCGTTTTTTATTCTCTCGGGTTTTATTATTTCCGAAGCCATCGATCGGTTCTACTGGGGCCGGCCGTATAGCTTTCTGGGCAACAGGTTCTTACGGTTGATCCCCCCGTTTTGGGCTGCCATAGGCGTTTCGGTACTCGTTCATGCGGCGCTGATCAGCCATGGCGCCCGTGCCCTACCGGCAGCATATTTTCATGCTGACATGCTCTCCATCGAAACCATCCTCGTCAATTTGACGGAGCTCATCCCGATTCTGAACGTGAATAACGTCATCGGTTTGAAGGCGTATTATCACTTTGTCAGCTATGCCTGGGCCGTGTTCATCGAGGTCATGTTTTATCTCTCGGTATTCGCGATCTGTCTGCTGACCGGGCGAAGGTTCATCGACAGGTACGCTTCCGCCGGTGTCCTGTTGTATTGCATGGGAGGGGGAATACTTCTGGCGCATCTCTGCCATGAATATGTGCACACGCTCTACAGGCCCTTGTCGTTCGTTCCCTATTTTTTGCTCGGCGTACTCTTGTATCGACTGCGAAAAGGAGCCGGTGCGGTGGAATGGACGGGTGTCGTCGTGGTGGTTCCTCTCATGCTGGTGCATTTTTCCCGCTACATTCAGGGCGAGGTGCCTCTCGATCATGCCTGGGTCGCGAACCTCATGACAGCCAGAGGGCTGACAGCCCTCGTGCTCCTTGTGATGGCGGCAGTACTCATCTATCCTCTCTCCTATGCCGGTGCAGGACTTAGATTGAAGAACGCAGACCGGTGGTTCGGTGACCTCTCATACCCGTTGTATTTGAATCACTATGCCATCGTCGTCGGGTTCGCGACTCTGTTGGACGCGAAAGGCGCCCGGTATCAGCTGTCGGCGATTCTCCTGTCGTTGGCGCTCGCCTACGGGATGAACGTCGTGGTGGAGGTCCCGCTCAGGCGGATTCGCAACAGTATTCGCGGGGTGGCACTCTAAGTCTGCCGCACGGTGTATGAACATTCTTCACCTCAGCACAGAGTACAACCTGGGCGGGTCCGGCCGGGCGGCCTATCGAATTCATT
>DAONAB010000409.1:0-2201 GCA_035400805.1 Nitrospira sp.
CGTTACAGCAACCCGGACGATCTGACCCAGCGCATGGTCCTTCCGCTGCGAGAGACCGGCGTTCTGGAGCGACGAAACGGTCGATGGATCCTCGTGGCCTGGCACGAATCCACCCGTCATCACGATAGCAGCACGGAACAAACGGCCGCCGACCGTGCGGCGCTGCTTCACCGCGCCTCGGATACGCAACCCGCTGTCCCGAACGGGGTCGACTTGAGCGGCGAATGGGAAGTCACGGAAATCGAAGATAATAAAAAGTACGTCGCCACACTGAATGCCCAAGGTACCGGTCCCTACACCTGGCAAGGCGGAGAGTTTTCCACCACCAGCTTCAACGACCGACGCTGGCAGGGCACGTGGAAACAAACGGGCAATGATCGCGAGGGCGCGTTTGAAGTCATTCTTTCAGAGGATGCCACCGAAGCCAAAGGCATCTGGTGGTATGTGCGTGTCGGCACCAGAGACAACATCCCGCCCCGGCAACATGGCGGCACCTATCTGTGGAAACGACTCACCCCGCCTCCGACGGCTCCTTAACCGACGGGCGGTCACTCCCTACAACGCTTCACACACACTCATGGACGGCCGGTCTGTTACAACGAGGAGGGGCCTATGAATCGTGCGCTTCTAGTGGTAGTCATGGTATTGGGCCTCACGAGCATGGTGCACGCCGGCGGCGGGCATGATCATCACGCTATTCCAACCATGCCGAGTTTAGGCGAAACAAAACTGACCATCGAGGACCAGACCGTGACGCTGACGTTCGGCCCCGTCGATCTCCCGACCGGCCACGACGGAGATCTGGCCTCCAGCATGCCGAAGAAGGTGTTCCAACTGCCCGAAGACACCTACATGATCGGATACAAATCCGAAGTCTTTACCAAGGATGGCAAACCGCTGCCGAAGAATTATCTCCATCACATCCTCATGTTGAATAACGACAAACCGAGCGTCTCGTGTGATGGCGAACCCTTATTTTTTGCCGGAGCCGGCCTGGAAATGACAGAAGCCCGTTTCCCGGAGGGATACGGAGTGAAGTTGGGCAAAAGCCAAAACCTGATGTCTGTCGTGGCCTTCTATCACAAGGCCCCGCCGACGAAAGATGTGATGGCTCGCTTCACGATGTATGTCGCTCCGAAGGGCGCGAAGGTACAGGAAATGGACGTCTACCAAGTGGGCGTGAACATTGTGTGCTACAGCAAGTTCGCCCAACGGGGTCCGGACCAGACGGACGAAGGTATCGAAATCAAGCCGGGAGTCTCGGTCCTCTCCGCGCCCCTCAAATTCAACATGGATGGCTGTGTGAAGTTCGCCTATCCCCACGGACATGACGAGCTCCTCATGGTGGCGCTCGAGAATAAGACCTCAAAGGAGACGCTTCTGCGCACCGTCCCCGAAGTCGATGCCGACGGCACGTTCAGGGATTTCCGCCCCCATCAGGTCTATCGGGACAGCAAAGGCTTCCCAGTGACGAAGCAAGATGAGTACGAGATGGTCATGGTTCACCACCACCTGCTGCAAAACCCCAACATCCACCATGGCATGGGTAACTATCTGCTCTATATGACGCCCGGCTCCTGCCAGCAATCGTCGGCCACAGCCTCGGCGCATTAGCCGGAACCCTCAGGCCTTCACCACAGGACGATCACTGTGGTGAGGGCCAAAACCAGGCGCCGGCCTGGAAAACAACACTCCAAATTCGGCTTAGAGCTCAACACTTCCTACGACCCGGCCCTCACCGGGGCGCATCAATTTCTCGATTCAAATCGTACGTCCCCTACCGAAGTGGAACCGCCCCCTCGGGCGGCGGACTGGGATTCTCAAGAAGGTGTATGATATTGAACCAGTCATGCAGTCCAATCAGCTGGGAAAGGACACATTTGTCCGCCTGAGAGGGAGAGCATGTTCATCACTGTACGGTGGTGCATTCCCCGAGGCACTCACAGCCTCCGGGCACGCTGAACGCGCCCCTGCATGAAGACCATGAGATCTTCCATGTCCTTGCCCGAACCTTCACTGCATATTCTCCTCATCAATGAGAATCCCGACGAAATCAAGTTGGTGACAAGCAGCTTACGAAGCTTTTTCATCGGCTGTCGCATCGAAGCCGGTTACTCCTCGGAAGACGCTCTCGCATTCAGCCGCCAAGGCGACTGGCAGATTATACTTATTGATCAAGACCTGAGTCCGGAACGGGGCCT
>DAONAB010000410.1:0-2157 GCA_035400805.1 Nitrospira sp.
CGGAAGCGCTCTTTACCAAAGAAAAGGCAGTGCTGGACGAGAAGGACCGCGTGCTCGCTGCGGAGCTCGCGGAGCTGGAAGCCCAGCAGAAACAGTTGGCAGGGCGGGTCGAGAAGGGCCTCCTCGCACGGTACAGCAAACTGAAAAGCACCCGAAAAGATCAAGCGCTGGCGTTGGTCAAAAACGGAATTTGCGTCGGGTGTCGCCTCCAGTTGCCGCCTCAACTAATCTCCCAGGTCAAGCGCGGGGATGACGTGCATACCTGCCCCTATTGCTACCGGATGTTGTATTGGGAAGGAGAGCCGGGTCTGGAAGAAAAGCGGCCAGGGGGCCAGAAGCCGGCTAAGGACTTGGAAGTCGGCGAATCGTTCTAGCTGTTCGCCAGTACCTGCTTCGTCGTCTTGAAGTGCAGCTTCGCGACTGTCCCTAATCGGTCCTGCCCGTATGTCTTCACCACCATCCGTCCGGCCAGCTCCACGGCGGGGGATGCCCCCTTGGGCAGCGTCGTGTGTAATTCCTGCGACAGCCGCTGCAGCCGTAGAAGAAACTCCGCTCGGGCAAGAATCGAAGCCGCTGCCACGGCCACGTCAGCTTCGGCTCTTGTGCGTTGCACCAGCCGGATGTGTTTGCCCTTCTCCTGAAGCGCATTGAGTATCAAACGCTCGTCGCCGAACTGATCGGCAATCGCCAGATCGCAGTCGACTTGCTGAAGCAGGTTTTCCAGCGCCCGCGCATGGCCCCAGGCGAGGAGTCGATTGAGATTGTTGATTTTGGCGTAGAGCTCGTTGTAGCGCTGCGGCCCGATCGCCACGATGCTGTGGGGGCACACGAGCCGGATGTCGGGCGCCATTTCCACAATTCGTCCATCAGAAATCTTTTTGCTGTCACGCACCTGCATCAGGACGAGATCTTGTTCCGATGCCGGTGTGACGAAGACCGCGGCGATGACGAGCGGCCCGAAATAGTCTCCCTTGCCGGACTCGTCGATGCCGATACGAGTCAGCGATGAGGAGGTCGGGGTGGCAGGCACTCGGTGAAACTCCCAGGTGGAAACGGGTAGGGCGGCGCGGTAATCTAGCAAAGCACACCAGACTGGTCAATTTTCGGAGGCGCGTGATGAAGGTGGAATTCAACCGGGGCGAGGGGCTGAAATGTGCCCTGCCGTCGAACATGCTGTGGCTACTTTTTGGCGTGGTAATCATGTTGGTGACGACTGGTTGCCAAACCAATCCTTACACTGGGCGATGGCAGCTGATGATGATGCCGATGTCGCAGGAAGTGCAGATGGGCGCGCAGGCCTATGCCGACGTCAAAAGCGATCCCAAAATGAAGCCGTCCACCGATCCGCGTGAAATCGAGCCGGTCAAGCGGGTCGCGGCGAGAGTGATCGAGGCCGCCAAACGATCCAAATATAGCGATATGGCCAACCAATTTGAATGGGAAGTGACGGTGATCAAAGACGACAAGACCATAAACGCCTTTGCCCTTCCGGGCGGAAAAATCGCGGTCTATACCGGAATTTTCCCGGTGGCGAAGACCGAGGCCGGCCTGGCGGCCGTGATGGGACATGAAGTCGTGCATGCGTTGGCTCGCCATGGCGGAGAACGCATGAGTCAGAACACCTTGGCGCAGACGACGTTGCAGGCGATCGGCATTGCCCTCGGGGTGAGTGGCGCCAACCCGGTTCTGTCGCAGGCGGGCATGGCGGCATTGGGTGTCGGCGCGCAAGTCGGCGTGTTGCTCCCGTTCAGTCGTAAGCACGAGTCAGAGGCGGACTATGTCGGTGTCTTGCTGGCGGCGGATGCCGGGTACGACCCGCGTGAAGCAATCCAATTGTGGCAGCGAATGGGCGAGCTGTCCGGCGGGAAGTCTACGTCCGAGTTCATGTCCACCCACCCCAGCCACGAAACGCGGATTGAACAACTGGAGGAATGGATGGCTGAGGCGATGCCGATTTATCAATCGAAGCCACCCGCACCGAGCCACGAGTTGCCGGCGTTACATTGAGTCCACCCGGCTTCGCTTGAATCCCTAGCGAGTGGCTCGTATACTTTCCTCGCGCGCTGGGGGGACACGGGTGCTCGCTCGCCGAGCGTGCTCGGCGGGAGGAAAGTCCGGACTCCAAGGGCAAGGACGCTGGATAACGTCCAGGCGGAG
>DAONAB010000411.1:0-2101 GCA_035400805.1 Nitrospira sp.
GTTTCCGTGAGCATGTAGAGAAAATTGTCGGAAAAGGGTAGATCGTCGCGCGGGGGAATATATTCGTCTCCGCGTCGAAGCCGCGCCCAGGCGGCCACGATGGTGGGCAGTTTGGCGATGAGGCGCACCGCCGACCAGTAATTGTTTTCGACGTCCTTGACGTTGCGGCCCGGGTAAAACATGCCGAGCGCCGCCACGGCGGCTTGCAACGCGTCCATCGGGTGCCCATGTTCAGGCATCACCTTCAGCAGGTCCACAATACGAAACTTGATCCGCCGGTGGTGGGTGACATCATCCACCCACCGGGTGAGTTCCGTCGCGGTCGGGAGCCGCCCGAATAGCAGCAGGTAACTGGTTTCAAGAAACGAGGAATGCTGGCACAGCTCCTCGACCCGAATACCTCGATACTCGAGGACCCCTCGAATTCCATCTACATCGCTGATCGCTGATTTTGCGGCCGGCACACCGGCCAGTCCCGGCATGAAGTCGTGCGGCATAGATTCCGTCTCCTATCTTCGACCATCCAAATGGGGCATCACGCGTGATGCGATCGGTTCCATGAGCGGCCCTGGCGTTCAAGCTCCCGAAGGAAGGGTCGCACGGCTTCAGCTTACCACGATCGGCGCCATCGACTCAGCCCTCACCTTGAATTGAGAGAAATCGCTTGGCATACTACCTCGACCCCAATGAGTTCTTCGACTGCGGAGCACAGGTGACTCGACGCGTATACATCGTTCTGCTGATCGGATTGCTGGTCGCAGGTATCGCTCTCCTGACGCTACGGATCGGAGACCGACCGAATGCAGAGAACGCTGCCGTCTCTCCGGGGTCGCAACGGGCAGGACGCAGCACCCTGAGTCATGGCGGCCCTGGCGTCGGCACTCCATCCGGCAATGTTCCACGTCTTCCCGCAGGCGGGAGAAATGAGTCGTCTAAATAGTCATTATCCGCAACGAGGTGAGGCATGCGGCGGTTCCGGTTTCTCGCGTTGGGAATAGTGATGGTCTGCGGTCTGAGTGTTCCCGCCTGGGCTGATGACGAACAGGTCTTTTTCGCCGTCGTCAGCGATGTGCCGAAAGATAAGATGCGTATTTCGGCGAAAGTTCTCCAGGACGGCGCCTCCTCCGACATCAAACTTATTCCGAGCGACACGGTCGTCAGCAATCCGGTGTGGCGCACGTTGGAAGTCTGTCATGCCCTGAAGATCGAGGGCATGAAAATCGGTGACGGATTGAAGGTGATGTCAGCGCGCGTGCTGGATGCCAGCATGCTACCGATGGGACTGCAAGGGTTCGCGGGAGATTGTCTGATCAAGAAAGCGGTGGAGATTGCGCCGTTGGCGGACTAACAGTGGCCAATATTCAACGAGCAATCCAAGTGGACTCAGACCGGTCGTTTGAACATCGAACACTGAACAGTGCTCACGCCGTGCAATCCGGACAATTTGCGGGCTCTTCTTCCGCATCACATTCGTCCGTGGTAAGCGGGAAGAATTGCTCACACGAACGGCAGGTGCGGATCTCGAAATAGGCCACACCCTTGTCATCGATCTCCGTGGGAAGGAGCAGTTCGAGCGGATCGTACCCCAGCCGGACGTCATCCTCGAACCGGATGATGGCCAGGCGGTCATTGAAGACCTCAAACGTGGCCTCTTTCCCCTTTCGCTCCAGGCGATGTCCTACGACAAACACCGGTTGACCCTTGCGTTTGGTGCGCAAATCTTTCAAGGTGCGCTGCGCAGACGTGGCGCAGGAGAATTTTCCGGTCTGGTCGCTGGTATCGGTTCCAAAGATGGGCATCGGTGATGACGCTCTGTTGAGGTGATTGCCGTGTGTCCATGTAACACAGGTGAAAAATTTGCGTCAAGGGAACCCTTTATGAAGGAGAAAGGCTAAGGCATGGCGGAGATCACCATTTATCAGAAACCCACCTGTTCAACCTGTCGTGAGGCGGTGCGTCTGGTGCGGGAAAGCGGCCAGCCGTTCACCGCGGTCAATCAGTTTGGTGGGATAGCGATGCCTGGCGGCGAGCCGCAACTGCGGCATCAGACGCTGATGCTGCCAGAAGCTGACCCAGGCTGTATCGTGCGCGTTCGACTGCG
>DAONAB010000412.1:0-2086 GCA_035400805.1 Nitrospira sp.
CATGCGATAGGAGGGGGTCGTCGCCTGGTTCACGAATCCGAATTCACTGCGCTCGATTTTCCCCTGATCGATCCGGAGCAGGAGCGCGGGATGGTTCGCCGCCTTGGCCGCGCCCCGAGTTACCTGTTGCGCCGTCTGTTGTTCTCGTTGTTTGGTTCGAGCCGCATGCACAAAATCCGCTTTCACATCATGGAGGGTCAGGGAGGTGAGCCGCACTTCCTGCGCCGCGGGCGCGAATTCCACGTGACCCGTGGTGGTCAGGGAACCTTGCGTGATTTGGATCTGTCGTTGCGCGGTGAGCGGCAGCAAGTTGGCCAGGTTGATCTCGTGGAGGGTGACGTCGGCATCGACGCCCATCGATGGTTCCGCAAAAAAATCCACATGCCCATCAACATTGACGCGACCGCCTCCGGCTACCTCAGCATCGACTTGCAGCCGTGACGGGTATTGCAGCGGCTTTGACCGCACATTGCGGATATTCTCCGCACGGACCTGAATATTCGTCAGTCGAATGGGGTCCGAGGCGGCGTTTTCCCGATAGGTCACGTCGCCATCTTTGATACTCAGTTGATTGATCTGCAACGGATACACAGCGAATAGGGCCCCTTGCCAACTCTCTTTTTGAGTCGGGGGATCCTTGATCTCCCGCGCAGTGAGCGGGCGGGTGAGGTGAATGACGGGCCGGTTGATGGTGTGATCACTCACCAGACGACCGGAGAGCAGCGCTTCCCAATGAACGCTGGCCTGCCATTCTGCCACGTGGGCCAGGGGCGGATCGGGATTCGCGTCCCGGACGACGGTCACGTTTTCGAGGTCTATGGACAGACCAATGGGGTGGAAATCCAGCGATCCGATATGGAAGGTGTATCCGGCGATATGGCTGTTGAGTTGACGCTCAGCATAGGCGCGCAATGGTTCATCAATGAACCACAGGGCCATTCCACCCAGAAGAATGATGGCCGTACCGGCAAGAAAGATCCAGCGCCACACGCCGCGGTGAGGTCTCTTGGCTGATGATGGAGTATGGAAGTTGTCTTCCCCATGGGGGGCCTGTCGATTCTCCATCCGCATGCTCATAGTGCTCTGCCTCAAAGAATATTGGTGGTCTTATGCCTGGTGTGAATCACGACGGGTGAAGGGGTGCCTATCGTCTCAGGGCGCACAACACCCGGCGCACGCGGATTCTAACCTCGGCGCGGCCCCTCAACTACTGGGTATGCCCCTGGTCGGAGCATGGGAAGCTGAAGTGAGCGTGAGCCCCGCTAGGGTATTCCCGAGTTACGTGGCCGAGACGGACGGTGGCAGTCTAACGGCGGGCCTGAGCGGGGAGGAGAGGCTATACGTCAAACGGTGAGATGATCCCGCCGTATCAGGCATTTGGGGCATCCCCAGGTCCATGGCAGCGGTGAGGACGGTGACACGACTTGCGATCGGGGGCGACGGAGATGACCCGCAGATGGAAGAGGCTGTTTCAGCCGCAATCCTTGTGGAACCTATTACAAAAATCTTTCAACGCCTGGAGCAGTGACAAGATTCCCCGTCACGGCGCCGCGTTGGCCTATTATACCGTGTTGTCTCTGGTCCCGCTGTTGATCGTGATGATCTCCCTCATCGGGCTTCTATTCGGACGGGAAGCGGCGCAGAAACACATCCTGGATCAAACTACCAACTTGATGGGCCCCCAAAGCGGGGATGCGATCAAACAAATGATTGAACACGCCACTCAGCCCACCACGGGGGCAATCGCCATGCTCGCCGGCGTGGCCACTCTGTTGGTGGGGGCGTCCGGCG
Organism: Nitrospira sp.; assembly: GCA_035400805.1. Lineage (GTDB taxonomy): Bacteria > Nitrospirota > Nitrospiria > Nitrospirales > Nitrospiraceae > Nitrospira_A. The sequence goes on from DAONAB010000412.1 coordinate 1,792, forward strand.
TGTTTGCCCAATTGCAGGACTCACTGAATACGGTGTGGAGAGTGGAGCCGAAGGAAGGTCGCGGATTGTGGGGACTCATTCGCGATCGCTTTATTTCGATCAGCGCGGTCCTGGGCACTGGGTTCCTGCTCCTCGTGTCTCTGGTCCTGAGTGCAGCCCTGGCCGCATTCGGCAAATGGTACAGCGGGTGGCTTCCGGCGCCTGAGCTCGTGCTCCAGCTCTTGGATCTCGTCATCTCGGTACTGGTCATTGCAGGTCTCTTTGCCCTGATGTTCAAGTGGCTTCCCGATGCCCG
>DAONAB010000413.1:0-2075 GCA_035400805.1 Nitrospira sp.
TATTCCAAACCTTCCCATTTGGGGCCGCCGACGGCGCCGAGCAGCACGGCATCGCTGTGCTTAGCGATAGCGAGCGTCTCAGCCGGAAGCGGCACCCCGACTTTATCGATCGCATGGCCACCGACATCGCCCGGGATAAATTCAAATGTATGCCCGTGGCGTTCTGCAACGACCTTCAACACCTTCACCGCTTCCGGGACAATTTCACGGCCGACTCCATCACCGGCCAGGACTGCGATTTTCGCGTTCACGTACGGATCTCCTCTCGACTATTCGCCAACCGCCTCGTCCTCGGCCCTCCAGGCCGGATCGACCAGGCAAAGAAACTCAATCGGGTCTGTTCCATTGTTCACTAACGATTGCTTGGCCCCCGGGGGCACATAGATCACGGAACCCGCCTCAACAACAACCGATTCTTCCTCCACCTTCATTATTCCGCGGCCGCCAATGAAGTAATACACTTCGGAGGACTGTAAGCGATGCCAGAGGCTCTGCTGCCCCGGATCGAGCAGTCCGTGCGCCAGGCTGTATCCAAGCGCGAGCGATGCCTTTGCCGGGTGCAACAATTCCCGCAACCTGGTGTGATCGCCAGCCAAGAACTCCGGGCATCGCTGAAGATGCGTGTTTACCATCGTGCACCGACATTCGTAGTAGGAATGACAGACGCTGTCGCTCCGTCCAGTCCGACACGAACGCATCGGACCGGACGGAGGAATCTACCCCGCAGGTTGGGCTCAAATCAAGCTGACCTTCTGAATCCCTTCCGCCTGCTTTGCAGCGAAGTACGCCAATTTATTGAGCGCGTTCAGATAGGCCCGTGCAGCCGCCGTGATGATGTCGGTATCGGCGCCATGGCCTGAAACGGTTCGGCCATCTTCTTCGAGCCGCACAGACACTTCCCCTTGCGCATCGGTTCCGCCGGTGATGGCATTGACCCCGAACATCAGTAACTTGCTCTTCGTTTGGGTCATGGCGGCAATGGTCCGATAGACCGCATCTACCGGGCCGTCGCCCGTTCCGCTATGCGAGACCAGCTTCCCGTCGATTTCCAATTCCACCGTTGCCTTCGGAGTCTTGTTGGTTCCGCTTTCGACCTGAAAGGATTTCAAGACCACCCGTTCGGACATTTTCGCGACTTCTTCGGACACGATAACTTCGAGGTCTTCCTCGTAAATCTCTTTCTTTTGATCCGCCAAGCGCTTGAATCGTTCGAACGCATGATTCGTTTCGTCTTCGGTCAACTTGTAGCCCAACTCCTCCAGCCGCTGACGAAAGGCATGGCGCCCGGACAACTTCCCCATGACCAGCTTGACCTGCTCAAGACCGACGGATTCTGGCCGCATGATCTCGTATGCCGTCTTCTGCTTGAGTAACCAATCCTGATGGATGCCCGACGTATGGGCGAACGCATTCGCCCCGACAATGGCCTTGTTCGGTTGAATGACCATACCGGTAATCTTGCTCACCAGGCGACTGGTCTTGGATATCTCCTCCGTCACGACCTTGGTATCGGCCCCGTACCAGTCTCTGCGCGTGCGGAGCCCCATGACGATCTCCTCCAGCGAGGTGTTGCCGGCCCGCTCACCGATCCCGTTGATCGTGCACTCCACCTGCCCGGCCCCCGCCACCACCGCCGCCAGACTGTTGGCGACCGCCAACCCCAAATCGTTGTGGCAATGGACGGAAATGACGGCATGCCCGCTATTCGGGACGCTGTCTTTAATCCGCTTGATCAGACCACCGAACTCCTGGGGAACGGCATAGCCCACCGTGTCGGGAATGTTGATCGTTCCCGCCCCGGCCGCGATCACCGCCTCGATCACTTCGCACAGATACGCCGGATCCGATCGGCTCGCATCCATGGGTGAAAATTCGACGTCATCCACATAGGTGCGCGCCAACTGCACCATCTCCACGGCGCGCTTCTTCGCTTCTTCTCGGGTCATCCGGAACTGGTGTTTGAGGTGGATGTCCGACGTTGAGAGAAACGTATGAATCCGCACCCGTGGCGCGCCCTTCAACGCTTCCGACGCCCTCGTGATGTCTTCGGGCCTGGCCCGCGCCAGACTGCACAC
>DAONAB010000414.1:0-2041 GCA_035400805.1 Nitrospira sp.
GCGCAGATAGTGTCGAGATTCACGCGTCCATTCTTCGAGGTACCCCGCGGTCAGGCGATTGACCTGAGACTGACGGTCGGGGTGTGAAGGGCCTGTCCCGGTTTGGCTGCGGCTGGTCTGGTTGGAGCGCTGTTGGGCCTGTTGATTGGCCACGCTCATGGCGAGGCGGCCGGCCCGATCGATTTCCTCGTCGACGGCGCCGGCTACTCGGATCGAAGTGGAGCGCGCAATTTCCTGAAACCCTTCCCCGATCGCCTCTTTGAGGCTGGCAGTGCTGGAGCGGTACGTCGCCCAGAGCGCGACCATGCCGGGCACGATGCCGACGATCAACAACGCGACAAAAAACTTTCTTTGGAGTCCGCCGGTCCGTCGTGCAGCGCGCATCACTCCTGAGGCTGCGACAAATTGTGTTTGGCCATGCGATACCGGAGCGTGTTCCGTGTGATTTTGAGCAGCCGGCTGGCCTCGGACACATTGCCGCCGCTCTTGCTCAGCGCCTCTTGCAGCATCGCCTTTTCGACCTCTTCGACCGACAACCCTAACGAGAGGAGCGAGGGAGCGCCGGCCGTCGACGCGGGCGGTTGAGGGGCGGCGGTGGTCAGTGAAGCCGGGAGATGCTCGGGCTGAATCATGTCCTGCTTGCAGGTGATGGTGAGCCATTCCACGACATTGTGCAGCTCCCGCACATTGCCGGGCCAGGGATACTGTTTCAGCCGGGCCAGCGCCTCCTGGGTGATGCCTTTGATCCGGCTGCCACGCTCGCGCCGGGCCCGGTCGAGAAACTGAGTCATGATCGGTTCGATGTCACCCGGGCGTTCACGCAACGGCGGCATGCGAAGCTGGTAGACGTTCAGGCGATAATACAAATCCAGGCGGAAGCGACCGGCCTTGATGAGGTCGGGCAGTTCCTGATTCGTTGCGGCAATGACGCGCAAATCGACTGGAATACTCCGCACGCCCCCCAGCGGCTCCACCACATGCTCTTCGAGCACCCGTAGCAATTTGGCCTGCGCCGTCAGGCTGAGTTCGCCGATTTCATCCAGAAACAGCGTGCCCCGATCGGCGAGTTGGAAGCGGCCCGGTTTGGATTTTTTCGCGTCCGTAAACGCGCCTTTTTCATATCCGAACAGTTCGGATTCAAGCAGATGTTCGGGAATTCCGGCGCAGTTCAGGGCCACCATCGGACCGTGAGCGCGCGGACTGGCTAAGTGAATTGCGCGTGCGAGGAGATCTTTGCCCGTGCCGCTCTCGCCCGTAATCAACACGGTGGCATCAGTCTGGGCCACCTCCGTGGCCAGCCGTTTCACGAGCTCCATTTCTTTGGAGACGCTGACGATCCGGTCGAATCCGTACTGCTCATGCAACCCTGCGCGCAGGGTGCGATTGTCCCGGGCAAGTTGACGGACTTGCAATGCCCTGGCGATGACGATCTTCAGTTCTTCATTATCCACCGGTTTGGAGATGTAATCGTAGGCGCCCTTCTGCATCGCTTCGACGGCCGATTTCACCGTTCCATATCCGGTCACGATGAGGACGGGCACATCGGGCACCTGTTGGTGGGCGGCCTCCAGCACGTCCATGCCTGAGAGGGTTCCCAGCTGAAGATCCGTGATGATCATGTCGATGGAGTCCTGCTCCTGGAGCAGGCGAATGGCTTCGTCGCCGGAAGATGCCAGCAGGAGCTGATACCCGGCCGGTTTCAGCACCAGCTCAAAGAGGCGCCGCATGCGTGCTTCATCTTCGACGATCAGGAGGGTGGGTGCGTGCATGGTCTCGCAACCGCTGAGGTGGGTCCCCGTATGCGCGAGGACGTGAGCCGTAGCCTACCACTATCGGGGAAGGAGAAACAGAGGGGCGCTTACCGGGAATCGGTGGTCGACGATGGAGTCGGCATGCGATTTCCGTCGGCCTTGGCTTCATTGGCCAGCGCCCACGAGACATTGCGCTGGAGTCCGGCATGTTTGGCGCGCCGAATGGGGCTCTGTTTGAACGTCGCGGCGAATGTCGCCTCGTTCAGTTCCATCAGGGTGCGCAATGGAGG
>DAONAB010000415.1:0-1970 GCA_035400805.1 Nitrospira sp.
TAACTCACGCCGGACTCGAACCAGACGTCCAGAATGTCGCGCTCCTTTTCGAATTCAGTTTCCCCGCACCCTTCACATTGAGTACCGGCAGGCAGCAGCGCGCCCGCCTGATTGGCAAACCAGTAGTCCGTGCCATGTTGCCCGATCAGGTCCGCCACATGGTCGATCACTCGCGGGTGAGCCAAGACCTTGCCACATTTCACACAGGTAAACCCTGGTATCGGCGTGCCCCAGACCCGTTGCCGCGACAGGCACCAATCGGGGCGGTTTTCGATCATTCCGTTGATCCGGTCGCGGCCATAGGCCGGGATCCAGCGCACCCGTTCGATCTCCGCCAACGCTTCTTTCCGCAGATCATTCGTCTCCATGGAGACGAACCACTGCTCGGTGGCGCGAAAGATCACCGGCTGCTTACACCGCCAGCAATGGGGGTACGAGTGATTGAGCGAACCGTGGCCAAGCAGGCGACCGTTTTCCGTCAGGCGTTCCACGATTTTCGGATTGGCCTTGAAGACATGCTGACCGGCAAACTCAGGAACGGCTTCGGTGAATCTGCCGCCATTGTCTACCGGGGCCAGGATTTCGAGTCGTTCGCCCACGCTGGCCTTGGCATTGTGATCCAGCACCAGCAGGTAGTCTTCCATGCCGTGTCCCGGCGCGATATGCACGCAGCCGGTGCCCTGCTCCAACGTCACGAAATCACCCAGGAGCAGCGGCGAAAGACCCGTGGTCAGCGGCCGTTGCGTCTCCAACCCCTCAAATCCCTCACTGCCTTTTTTCACCGCGACGATCGTGTACGTGGGAAGATTGCAGGCCTTGGCTACCGACTCAACGAGCTTCTCGGCCATAACCAGCAATTCGTCCCCGACCAGCACAAACGCATAGTCGATATCGGCATGCAGACACACGGCTTGATTGGCGGGCAACGTCCAGGGCGTAGTCGTCCAGATCAGCACCGATGCCCGTTTCGCTTCGGCAGGAAAGGCAAGCGACCCAAACTTCTTGCTCAACACAGCGGGAGGGCTCACCAGCGGGAACTTTACATAGACCGAAGGTGACGTGTGGTCGTCGTATTCCACCTCAGCCTCGGCCAAAGCCGTCTGGTCCTGCGTGCACCACAAGACCGGCTTCAAACCTTTATAGACGCCGCCGCGCTCCACGAAGCGGCCGAACTCACGGATGATGGTGCCCTCATAGGCCGGGTTCAACGTGAGATACGGCTGCTGCCACTCACCCAACACGCCCAGCCGTTCAAACTCTTCCCGCTGAATGGCGACATACTTCTCTGCATACTCTTTACACAGCTTACGGATCGCCAGCGCATCCAGATTCCGCTTCTTGTCACCCAGTTCCTTCAGGACTTGATGTTCAATCGGCAAACCATGGCAATCCCAGCCAGGCACGTAAGGCACCTGGTAACCGGACATGGTTTTGGACTTCACAATGATGTCCTTCAGAATTTTGTTGAGGGCGTGGCCGATATGGATCCGCCCGTTCGCGTAGGGCGGCCCGTCGTGCAGGATGTATTGCTCCCGCCCCCGGCGGGATTCCTGAATGCGTTCGTACAACTTTTCCTGCGTCCAGCGAGCCAGCATCTCCGGCTCCCGCTGCGGCAGGTTCGCCTTCATGGGAAAGTCGGTCTTCGGCAAATTGAGGGTCGATTTATAGTCCATAGGTACTCACGCTGTCGGCTGACAGCCTTCAGCGATCAGCATATCAAGAGGTTACACGCTTCGTCTCAGGTGATCTGGTGGAATATACCGGAAGGAGACAAGAGGAACCAGTGGTTTGTTGTGGGCGAAACCCGTCAAGTCACGAGCAACTGAAATACTGTCGTGCGTTTGGTTTTTGAAACGATCGGTCATGGACAGAATCGTCAAAAGCGTCTGCCGGCAAGGCCGCAGCGAGCGAGAATGCGAGGCGTACCCTTGCGGTACGTCGAACATTAGAGCGACGCGAGAACGCAGCCG
>DAONAB010000416.1:0-1920 GCA_035400805.1 Nitrospira sp.
GTCATGAAGACCCGTATGCTGCCGATCAAGAAGGTGTTTGCCAAGTTGCCTCGCATGGTGCGTGACCTCTCGCAGAAGCTGAACAAGCAGGTTCAGCTTGAAATGCGCGGCGAGGAAACCGAACTAGATAAGTCTGTCGCCGACGAAATCGGAGACCCGCTCGTGCACTTGGTGCGCAACGCCATCGATCATGGCATTGAAACTCCGGCAGAACGACAGGCAAAGGGCAAGCAGGCCGGAGGGCAGCTGACCATTGCCGCCAGCCAGGAAGGCAACAGCATCGTCATTCGCATCAATGACGACGGTCGCGGCATTCAAGTCGAGAAGATCAAAGCCAAGGCGCTGGCCAAAGGTTTAATCAGTGAAGCCGAACTCGCGACCATGGAACATCGCGAAGTCTTGAACCTCATTTTTCTTCCGGGATTCAGCACGGCAGAACAGGTGACCGATGTGTCGGGTCGTGGCGTGGGCATGGATGTGGTACGCACCAACATTCGAAAGATCAACGGCAGCGTGGATTTGGAATCCGAGCCAGGAAAAGGCAGCCAAATCATCATCAAGCTGCCGCTGACCATTGCGATCATTCAGGCGTTGATGGTTGAAGTTGAGCGCTCGATTTTCGCCATCCCGCTGAGCACCGTGATTGAAGCGGTCCGGATCTCACGTTCGGACATCAAAACGATCAACGGGCGTGAAGTGCTGCATTTGCGAGATCGTGTCCTGCCGTTGATCCGCCTGGCGCAGGAATTTGATATCCCGACAGACAAAGAGCGGGAACGGTTTTATGTGGTCGTCGCCGCGTTGGGCGATCGACGAGTCGGCGTGGTGGTCGACGAACTGCGCTCGCAGGAGGAAGTCGTCATCAAGTCCATCTGGGATTATCTGGAAACGGTCAAAGGCGTGTCAGGAGCCACCATTACCGGCGAGGGTAAGGTCGTGTTGATTCTGGACACTTCGGAATTGGTCCAGAACGCCCAGGCCTGGCACAACTCCGGGATAGCCGTCTAACGGTCGTCACCGGCGGGGAAGCAGAGTCAGGTGAGAGATAGTCACCTGCGTAGGCTAACGCGATAGATGAACAGCGACGTGCGAGATCGGAGGAAGTATGTCCACTCTCATCAATGAAATCGATGCTCGAACCAGATTGGCCGGGGCCAATCAGATGGAATTGCTGCTGTTTAAACTCGGCACTAACGAAATCTTCGGGATCAACGTGTTCAAGGTTCGTGAAGTGATGAAATTGCCGGAGCTCACCCAGATTCCGGAGGCAGACAGCCGCATCGTGGGGATGGCCAATATTCGTGGGATCATGGTTCCCGTGGTGGGCCTTAAACGAAGCTTGGGATTGGGAACGGAAAACGAGGGTCGGGTGGGAGGCCCGCCCGGAACAAATCCCTATTTGATCGTGTCCGAATACAACGGGAGCTTGCAAGGATTCCTGGTCGCCGGCGTCGATCGGATCATTCGCTTCTCATGGTCGGCCATCAAGACGCCACCGGCGATTGTCAGAGAAAACAACAAAGGCGCGGTCACAGCCGTCACGATGCTTGAGGATGGACGCATGGTCCTCATTTTGGACGTGGAAAAAGTGTTGAACGACATTTGCCCCCGTTCGGACGATGAGGTGTTTGCCGGTATGGTGGCCGCCCCTGCGCTTAAATCAAAATGCATGTTGTTCGCCGATGATTCATCCGTGGCGCGGACGCAGATTCGCAAGGCGTTGGAACGCCTCGAGATGTCCTACATCATGGCCACCACCGGGGGAGAAGCCTGGTCGAAGCTACAAGCCCTCGCAGATCAGGCGACGGCGGAAGGCAAGGAGCGAGTGGACCAGATCCAATGCATTCTCAGTGACATCGAGATGCCGGAAATGGATGGATTCACACTCACCAAGCACATTCGTGCCGACCCGAGACTGGC
>DAONAB010000417.1:0-1907 GCA_035400805.1 Nitrospira sp.
CATGCGGGCCTGGGCGCGGGAAATGCCGAAGCCCATGCGAAACACGACGTTGTCCAGGCGGGTTTCGAGCTCGTGCAGCAGGTTCACGCCGGTATTGCCGGACTTGCGGCTGGCGATCTCATAATACTTCTGGAACTGGCGCTCGAGAATCCCGTACATCTTGCGGACGCGCTGCTTCGCACGCAACTGGATCTCGTAACCGGTCTGCTTCTTGTTTCCCATGCGGTCAGAGCCATGCTGACCAGGGATCTTCGCGCGGCGCTTGATGGAACATTTGTCCGTAAAGCATCGGGCACCCTTGAGGAACAACGCATCGCCTTCGCGGCGACAAATGCGGCAACTGGGTCCTGAATAGCGAGCCATATCGTTCTCCTTCTCAGACGCGGCGCCGCTTCGGAGGGCGGCAGCCATTGTGCGGAATGCCGGAGACGTCCTTGATGAGAGTGACGTTCAGTCCGACAGTCTGAAGTGCGCGCACGGCGGATTCACGGCTCATGCCGGGGCCGGCGACGTACACTTCGATCTCGCGCATGCCGAATTCAAGGGCCTTGCGTCCGACCACTTCGGAGGCGACCTGTGCCGCATACGGAGTTGACTTGCGGGAGCCGTGGAAATTGTTCGCGCCCGCGCTCGACCAGGCAAGAACATTGCCGGTCAAATCGGTGATCGAGATGATCGTGTTGTTGAAAGTCGACTGGATGTGCGCCTGGCCCTTGGCGACGATCTTTTTCTCACGCCGCTTGGCCCGGGACTTTACTTTGGGTCCTGTTTTAGCCATATCTACTAACGCTCCTTGTGGATCCTATGAAGATTACTTGTTCCTGACGATGGACCGGCGGGGGCCCTTGCGCGTGCGGGCATTGGTGTGGGTGCGCTGACCGCGGACCGGAAGGCCCTTGCGGTGGCGGAGGCCACGATAGCAACCAATATCCATCAGGCGCTTGATCGACATCGACACTTCGCGGCGGAGGTCGCCCTCGACGCGGTAGTTCTGTTCGATGGCCTGCTTGATGAGACTGATCTCTTCTTCGGTGAGATCCTTCACGCGCTTGTCAGGACTGATCTTCGTCTTCTTGAGAATCTCACGGGACCGGGTCAGGCCGATTCCGTAGATATAGGGAAGAGCTGCTTCGATGCGCTTTTCCCGGGGCAGATCAACGCCGGCGATACGAGCCATTCTGATTTCCTCCTGTCAGCTCAACCCTGGCGCTGCTTGTGCCGGGGATTCTCGCAGATGACGCGGATGATTCCGCGCCGCTTGATGATTTTGCACTTTTCACAAATTTTCTTAACCGATGCCCGAACTCTCATGACTGCCTCCTGCAACAGTACGAAACGATGCCGTGGGGAATTATTTGAACCGGTATACAATGCGGCCGCGCGACAGGTCGTAGGGCGTAAGCTCCACCGTCACCTTGTCGCCCGGCAGAATGCGGATATAGTGCATCCGCATCTTCCCGGAGATGTGGGCCAGAACCACGTGACCGTTTTCCAGCTCCACTTTGAACATGGCATTGGGAAGAGGCTCCAGCACCTTCCCGCCGACCTGAATGGTATCCGCTTTGGTCATTCCAATGACTTCCTCCAAGATTACCTGACCGGCAGATTGGTCAGCACGCGGGGGCCATCGCTGGTCACCGCAACCGAGTGTTCAAAGTGAGCCGAAAGACTTCCGTCTTCGGTCACAACGGTCCACCCGTCGTCCAGGACTCGAACCGCATAAGCGCCCATATTCACCATGGGTTCGATCGCCAGCACCATCCCCACTTCCAGCCGCGGTCCGACATGGGGAGGACCGAAGTTCGGGAGCGCCGGTTCTTCATGGAGCCGATGTCCGATGCCATGCCCGACGTAATCGCGCACCACGGAAAAACGGGCGCCTTCGGCAATTTTTTGAATGGCGCGGC
>DAONAB010000418.1:0-1773 GCA_035400805.1 Nitrospira sp.
GAGCCAGTGTGGCTTGGCGCTGCGCACACCCATGCGCCATTCGTTCGCCATGTTCGAGGAATGCCAGCAGCCGGGCAATGGGAACTCGCTCACCGGGCAACACCACCATGCGCATCTCCTTCAATAGTGCGGAGGCAGACCGTTCAGCTGCCAATCGTAGTCAAGGAATTCCACCGTGTAACCGCCGGCTAAGAGGTCCTGCTTGAGCGACTGGTCCTGTAGATATTCGCCGACAAAGCCCAGGAGGGTTCCGGACCGGACTTCAAAATCCCGAGCGAACCATTTGAAAATCATCGACAGCGAGGCCACTTTTCTCGATCGGTCGAAACGATTGCGCGAAGGATCGTTCACAAACTGGATTGCGACCCGATTCAGCTGCTCATCCAATCGACGCCCGTCGAACGCCCACGATTGGAGTTTCGGGCAGGAGGCTGACGCGCAGACAATGGCAAAATGCACCCGCGGCTCATGGAACTGCGCAATAAGAATCTCCCGCTCCAGATTGTAGAGATTCACCGGCTGTCCGCCGACGGAGTACTCCCGCGCAATGAAGTACCGGTATCGGCCGAATAACGTGTCCGGAGAATAGCCATCCAGAATACCCGTCACGGCAAAGGCATTGTACGCATTGATCCAGAACGCCAAACGCTCCCCCGCCGACAAGCGGCCCGGATCCACTCGATTCAACAACGAGACATAGGACGGAAGTTGCCCCTGGCGGCGAATGGCCGGGTAGTCAACTACGCCGTCACGGACATGCGTACCCAGTAGTTCGTGCCATACCCGATGGGAAAGCTGCTCCGGCGGGAGCGGGTCTGAGGGGGTGAACGAGGTCGGTACGGCCGAACAGCCTCCCAGGACAATCATCAGCGCTCCGATCAGAAGTTTTCGCATGACAATCTTTCTCCTATTGGAATCGCACCGGAGTCCGCCATGCCGAGAGCGGATGCCTCAGGACCGTCCCGACCACGCGCCCATCGAGACGGTTGCAGGAGGAGCAGTCGGAACAGGCTTGAATCTGGGGCCCGCTGAAACGACTCAGGATCTCTCGATAAGGCAACTCCCGAAGGTTCCCCACCGAAGACATCGCCAGGCAGGGAGAAACCTCCCCGGAGGCATCGATCGCAATGCTATACCGTCCGGCATCGCAAGGCTCAAGTTGTTGCCCTCGCAACCATCCGGCGCTGTCGGCGACGAATTTTCGGAAGTACCCGGGAGGGATCAGATCTTCCTTGAGAAGCAACTCGAACACCCCGGCGGCGGCGGAGCGGTCGTACATCAACCCGGTGTCCTCTTTGCCGTAGAGGCCCACGTTCCAGTGGTAGGCTCCCACGACGGGAATAAAGCCCCGAGCCTTGGCGAATCGCACGACGTCGGGCACCTCTTCGCGATTGACCTCGCTCACGATACAGGTAAGGAACTTGGGGTAGGGATACTGTGCCAGAAGACTAAGTCCAGCCAGGACCTGTGGTAACTGATCAGCCCCGCGAATCTGTCGGTAGCGCGTACGATCGAGCGTGTCCAGGCTGACTGATAGAGGCAGGCGCAGGGAGGTAAACCGTGCGACGAGGTCGGTTGTGAGCCTAGTCCCATTGGTGATCACCGTCACATGCAACCCCAGCGAAGACAGGTCCTCCAGGATGTCGACAAGATCCGGACGCAGAAGCGGCTCGCCCCCCTGAACAAGCACGAACCTGATACCTTCGGTATAGAGAAGGCCAAAGATGCCCCGGATCTCCTCTCGCGTCAGTTCATATCGTCCCTGGTTCAGAG
>DAONAB010000419.1:0-1765 GCA_035400805.1 Nitrospira sp.
TCACGAACAGGCTGGTGACGTTCAGGTCCGTATGCAGGCGGATGAGCCACTCGCGCAACTCCTGGCGCACCTTCGCATCCACCGCGCCGAACGGTTCGTCCATCAGCAAGACTGACGGGCGCGGAGCCAGGGCGCGAGCGATGGCGACACGTTGCCGCTGTCCGCCGGACAATTGGTGAGGGTAGCGGCCTCCCAAACCTTCCAGACTCATGAGCGCGAGCAATTCCGTGACGCGCTGTTCGATATCACGCTGGTTCCACTTTTTTATTTTGAGGCCGAAGGCGATGTTGTCGAAGACCGTCAGGTGCTTGAACAGGGCGTAATGCTGGAAGACGAAGCCGATATTGCGTTTCTGCACGGTGAGGTCATTGACCCGTTTGCCGTCGATGAAGATGTCGCCGGCGGTCGGAACCTCCAGGCCGGCGATCAATCGCAATACCGTGGTTTTTCCGCTGCCGCTTGGGCCCAGAAGGCCGAGCAGCTCTCCTTCATTGACGACGAACGAGACATTGCCTACTGCCGTGCCAGAACCGAATTTCTTCGTGAGTCCGCGTACTTCGATTTTCACTGGCTTACTGCGCTCCCGCTTCCGCTACAGTCGTTTCGCCTCGCGCCTTGGCGATCTCCAACACCGTGAGGATCGCGAACGACACTGCGAGTAGGGTCAGGGCGACGGCATTCGCCGCCACGTAGTTGAAATCGACATAGCTCTGATAGATGTGCAAGGTGGCGGTCTGGGTGAGCAATAGGATATTGCCCGAGATCACGAGGACGGCTCCGAATTCGCCGATCGCGCGCGCCACGGTGAGGGTGGCTCCATAGACCAGGCCCCAACGGAGCGCGGGCAAGGTCACCTTCAGAAATACCTGCCATTCGCCGGCCCCCAACGTTCTCGCCGCTTCCTCTTCATCCGTGCCCAGCGTTTGTAACAACGGCGTGAGTTCACGCACCATGAAGGGAAATGTCACGAACAGAGTGGCGAGAATCATGGCCGGCAAGGCAAACAGCACCTTGATCTGGGCCTGGCCGAAGAACGCGCCCAGCAGCGTGTCTGGGCCAAAGAGCAGAATCAGCATGAAGCCCGCAATGACGGGCGAGACGGCAAACGGCAGGTCGATCACGCCGCTGACGAGGCTGCGGCCCCAAAACTGTTGGCGCGCCAGCACCAACGCCGTCATGGTACCGAAGATGAGGTTCAGCACCAACACAATCAGGGTAATTTCAGCCGTGAGGGTAAAGCCGTGCAGCGCTTCCGGTCTGGAGATCTCAGCCCAGAATGCCGCCAGTCCCTCGCTGAAACTCTGGCTTGCCATATAGAGGATCGGTCCGACCAGCAGGACGAGGAAGTAGAGCCAGACGATCCCGATCAACAGCCAACGCATGCACATGCTCCCATCACAACCACGCTCTGCTCCGTGAGACCCATATTCTCAGACTGCCGCGGTCGGCACGGCTGACTCGGAGCCGTGTCCGTCTTTCTGCCGGGTCCATTGAAACAATCTTGGCAACCGTTCCCCGGGACGTCGAGTCAACCGTTCCAACAGCAGCAGGACCAAAAAGGAGATGAGCAGAATCAACACCGAGACGGATGTGGCCGCCTGGGGGTTGTAACTCTCGATTTCTCCATAGACATAGACCGAGGCCACCTGCGTCTTCATCGGGATATTTCCCGCCACGATGACGATCGAGCCAAACTCGCCGAGCGCCCGTACGAAGGTGAGGAAGACGCCGGTCAGTAGGCCGGGCAGGATCGACGGGACCGTGA
>DAONAB010000420.1:0-1720 GCA_035400805.1 Nitrospira sp.
GAACAGGTCCTGAACCTGGCCGGCGGCTGCATCTGTTGCGATACGAAAGACGATCTCGCCTGGAGCATCGCCCAATTGGTGCAGGACCATGAATCCACCGTGATCATTTTGGAATGCTCGGGGATGGCCGACCCGGCGGAAGTCGTCGATGCGGTGACCGACGCCTACGTCTCACGCATGGTGAAACTTGAACGGATTTTTGCCATGCTGCATCCCGTGCCGTTACCGGAGACGGGCATGGCGGAACTCGTCACGCGGAATGCCATTCGATACGCGGATGATGTGATTTTGAACAAACGCGACCTCTACATCCCGGGCCATTGGGAACAGTTCCGCGAAACCATTACCCGCCTCAATCCGCACAGCCGGCTGTGGGAAACCAATCACGCCAGGCTCGACGTGGCCACCCTCCTCGCCGCCCCCGCAACGCGTACCGTCCCGACGAACGTGTCGTTCGGAAAATTGCCCACGGTGGAGAACAGGCACGAGGCCCGCGCATCGCATCACCCGATGGTCACCACGGTGCGATTGCCGAAACCGCTTGATCGCAGAAAGTTCATGGAGTGGACGAAGTCCCTGCCGGAGGGAATGGAGCGGGCCAAGGGATTCTTTCGCTTTGCCGGCGAACCTGAACTACAGGAGTTTCAGTTCTTTCCGCCGCGGACCAGCACGGTGGCTCCGGTGATGCTGCTCGATGAACCGGACCACGTTCTCGTATTGATCGGACGCGACTACGATCAGGAGCGCTGTAGAACGTCCCTCCTCGCCTGTCTTGCAGAATAGCGGCGTCAGGAAAGTGAGCCGGCTTCGGCCCCTGAGGGAGAGGCCGACTCAGTAACCGGGCGGAAGCGAGACCAGCGGCGCAGGAAGTATGCGACAGTTACACCGACCAATGTACCCACGATCCAGCCCCCGATCACGTCCGTCAGATAATGCGCCCCGATATAGACGCGCGACACGCCGATCGCTGTCACCAAGGGCCAGCTGATCCAGCCTGACTTCGGATAGAGCACCTGGAAAAACGCCGCCGCCGATGCCGTGTTGGCGGCATGGTTGGAAGGAAAGGAAAACGCGCCGCCGCAACCGAGCAACTGGTGCACATCGGCCAGCGTCACACAGGGACGCGGGCGTTGAACCAGGCCCTTGAGCTGTGTCCCCAGCGCATCCGTCGCGCCGACCACCGCCGCCAGCATCGCCCCGCCGATCACACACTCACGCCAATTGTGCCAGGCCCAATAGGCCGCGGCCAGCAAGATGGGATAGAGCAAGTTGCCCGGCTTGGCCAATTCAATGCCGACCCAATCGAGCAGACTCGACTGCCCGGCCACGCCGTTGATGCTGCGAAAGAGAAGCTCGTCTACACCCATGGCGCGACGATAAAGGGTCGGGAGAGATCAGTCAAATGATTCGTGGCTGAGTAGGAGAAGGATTCGTTGTCGTCGAGAGGCCCGCGCTTGGTGACTCCCCATACGGCGAGCCTGGGGCATTCACTCCCACACTATATTCGTGACGCCAGGAATCAACGGCACAAGCTCGGCCAGATGAGACCTTAGTCGTTCAAGCTCGGGGGCAGGATCAACACGCTTGAAGAGGCGCTGCGTGACCGACAATTCAGCGACGGGATAGACCACCCATTCATTTGTGCTGTCTTCGGTGTTGCTGCACGCCAGCCACAGCATGAATGGCTTGCGCGAGATCATCACGATCCACCCGAAATCTT
>DAONAB010000421.1:0-1691 GCA_035400805.1 Nitrospira sp.
TCGCCGGACGACTCTTGAGCCGCTCCGCCCCGGCCGAACGCGTCTATTCTTTCGGGACCTCCAGCTCAGCCCTCAGCAGCTACCTGGCCTATGCGGAGTATGCGGCGAAGATGTTTCATCCTCAGGCGATGGTCGTGCTCATCATCGGCAACGATTTCGACGAGAGTTTATTGAAATACAAGAATGAGCCGGGGCACTCCTATTTTACGGAGGATGCACAGGGAGCTCTGGCGCTGCGACGGATCGACTACCAGCCCAGCCTGTGGCGCCGCATCATCCGTCTCTCTGCCCTGGTGCGCTATGTGACGCTCAATACGGATCTACTCAACGTTGCGCTGAAGTGGCAGCACCTCCCGTTCGGCCGACCATCCAACACCCTCACGTTTGTTGGAAACACCGGTGCTCAGGCCGCCCCCATTCGAGTTGCCGATGCCCAACGAGCGATCGATACGTTCCTCGCACACGTGAGCGAAGCCGCCGGTCTTCCCCCGCACCGGATTCTCTTCGCCGTGGACGGCATGCGCCCGCATATCTACGACGGCACAACGTGGCAGCGCGCCCGCGGATCGTATTTCGATATCATGCGCCAGTATTTTATGGAGCACGCCCGCCAGGGGGGCTTTGAAGTCCTCGACCTGCAACCTCGATTCGCCGACCATTTTTCTCGACATCATCGTCCGCTGGAATTTGCCACTGACAACCACTGGAACTCGCTGGGACACGAAGTGGCCGAGGAGGCCATTGCCACCTCCAATGTGTATGGCTGGTTTCGCGGGCTTGCGCAGTAACTCGCAAGCGCCTTGTGCGGCGCAGCAAGATCCCCGGCCATCTCGCCGAGCCGATTGGATAAAATTCGATTGCTACCTGAATTTTGTCTAGTAGCTTTCCTTGCAATACCCAGACATGCGAGCGTATACAGACCAGGTGCTATCCCTAGGGCCTTCATGGGGACGGGGATGCTCATCAAACACAGTCAATCATTCACACATTCATCCCAAGGATCGGGATGGGGAGGCAGTGGCTACCGGGACGGTAGAGGCAGGAGGACTAGGTGAACGAACAGAATCTCGAATGGAAAAATGCTTCATTTAGTGCGGTCGACGTCAACAATCAGAAATATAAGCGTTTGGCCTTGGCATCCGCGATGTTGTTCCTTGGCCTCGTCGCATTGCTGATCTACCAGATCATCCAGAACCTCAAGTAACGTCCCGGTGCGTCAGCGGATGTGCAGGCGCTGCGCCTCTCGTGCTCCCTCACCGGCCGACACCTCTCGCCGACCGATCCCTACGGGTCATGAACCGATTGCAATCCCGCGCGCATCAGCCGTATCATCGCCCATGCTCGTTCAACTGAGTCACCCTCACAGACAGGTCGAGATCAAAGGCCCCAAGCGCACCAAGGAACTGCTGCGCGAACTCAATTTGGTCATGGAAGCGCATCTGGTCATTCGGGGGGATGAACTCGTCACGGAAGATGAAATGCTTGCCGACGCCGACCAGATTGAAATCCGGCCGGTGATCTCAGGCGGAACATAGCGCATCGATCGAACCATCGTCCGCAGACTCCTCTCTCTTCCGAAATCTGACAGCTGAATGCCGAACGCGGGTAACACGCCATGAATTGCACCAAGTGTTCGACCAGTACACGCGCGGTCATCGGATTGCCGCGGCACAATGCCGCCTTCTGTAAGG
>DAONAB010000422.1:0-1630 GCA_035400805.1 Nitrospira sp.
GCCCAGTGACGTGTTGCCGTTGCCCGTCTGTGAGCGGGACGCAGATAGTTTCCTGGCGTTGCCGAGGGGTACGGCTCTGGAGTTCGTCTTGGAGTGCGGTCCGAAACTGCTCGATGAGGAGGAACGCGCGGGTCGACGCAGGTTTGCCAGTGCGACTGGCATGGAGAGCGATCGGTGCCTGGTGCATAGGACCTCCTCGATGGCTGATAGAATGGACAACCCGGATGCCCGACCTGCGCTCATCCTGAGCGCCTCGGGACAAGAAGGGGGAGGTTGGGCGGTCGCACCGGTGGGGTGATGGGGTTCGGCAAGGCTTGGGGGCGAACGGAGAAGGGCGTACTCCGGTTCAGCGTGAACTGATTCGGATTCTTAGACTATCAGGTGAGGTATCTGTCGAACTCTAGGGCGAGTCACGACGAAACAGTTCTGCAACGGTTTTCATCGGAATGAAAAGCCGTGTTGGCTTGTCCGGAAAAGGCGCAAACCCGAAATGCCGGTAGAAGCGTGCAGCCTGTTCATCAATCGCATCCACGACAACCGCCGCGGCGGCAATCTGCGAGGATTGCGTGTACGCTCGCAGGAGCGCGTCCACCAACAAGAATTCGCCAGCTCCCTGGCCTCTGTGATGCTGATCCACTGCGAGCCGGCCAAGAAGGGTGACTGGAACGACCGGATAGGACGGCAGTTTCTTGATCACGTTGTCAGGCAGATCGTGAAGAGCGATTCCGAGGGCCGACAGGGTATAGTAGCCGATAATTGTCTTACGGTCGGACTCCTGGACGAGGACAAATGGCGCGGCAACCCGTCGGCGCGCATCCTGGCTTGCCTGTTCCCGCAGATAACGGTCAAGTGCTTCATAGCCGCACGAAAAGTTTTGCCGGTCGTGCGCTTTCCCCAAGGGCTCGACGATCCAGGCGGCCGGCGGGTGCTTAACGGCCATTGCCGCGACGAGGCCGACGTTCTCGGTAGCGGACGACGGCTTTCCTGAGACGAGGAGCGGGTAACGGGGGATGGAGCAGAGCTTCGACGAATGCTTTGCGGTCGAGGGTGCTCAACATTAACGTGTCATGCTCGCGCAAAGTCCGTGATGCGGTTTCCTGCGCACTGGCCACCACAAAAGCGGTCAGGGAGCGGCCCGTCAATTCGGCCGCCCGCAAGAACAATGCCTTCTGTTGTTTCGTGATGCGTGCCTCAAGCCGAGCTGTTTTATCCGACGAACGCTCAAGGGTTTTGTGTGGTGACATAGTATCCTTCTCTCGTCCGATATCTTAGTGTACGGCTAATCGCCGTACACGTCAACTGTCCCCAATTGTAAGATTGTATACACGCTGAAGACCTCGAGACAGGGCAATATTGGGAAATGCGGTGCTGCCATAACTAGGACAGCATCGACCATGGAATGTGAACATTCGCCGTAAGCCGTCATTTGTATCTGTGGCGAGCGGCAACCGCGATGTAGTTTTGAGTCTGGACCGACTCTCCGCCCATTTTAGATGTAAAGATCTCTCTATTAAATCTAAGACCGACCTTCGGCCAAGCTTTTCACGCGTGCTGGCAGTCGGGTGGTCAATTCCATGAGCGCCGTTGCCCCAAATGGCTGCACAGCGACCAAGGATGTCTTCGGGAATTT
>DAONAB010000423.1:0-1578 GCA_035400805.1 Nitrospira sp.
TATTTGGTGTGGCAATGGTGGCGGAACGGGAGTCACTGGAGCGTCGGCTTGCTGGGCGCTGTCATACTGGTTCTGTATGGGATCGTACCGACCTATCAGCCGTCACACTTCGGCCGGGTCTATGCCGCCTATGGTGGCTGGTCGATCACGTCGAGCCGGATCGATTCGATGTCATCGGAGCGACCGTGTGCCTGGTGGGCGTGGCGGTGATGATGTATTGGCCGAGGTGAGAGGGGAAAGAGGCTGGCCAGGCGGTTCCCTATGCCCGCGCAACGCGCGGTCGAAGACTCCCCTCCTTGGACGCGCGCACGTAGGAACCAGCCAGGCCACCTCTGGGGGAATGGTTGGAAACATCGGAACGCTACCGGAGAATCGAGGCTCCGTTCCTTCAGACTATCCTATTTCCGCGTTGCGGATGCCTTCAACGCGTCTAATACTGCCGGGTCGCGTGAGAACGTCCTCACGTACTCGAGTAACGCGCCCTTCAACGAATCCTCGAAGGCTCCATCCCCTGCATACTGCCGGCTATCTCGAAAGGTGCTGGTCAGTGGTTTTGACGAGAGCGTGTCTTGGCCAGTCCCGCTGAGAATGCCGATGTCCGTTTCTAAAGTAGACACCATTTCGATGTCGAAGAAATGGATGGTCGCTTCGCTCCAGAACCGCTTGAGACCGACTTTTACCAACGCGTCAGCCTGAGAAACATCAGGCGCGACGACCTTATGGTTGTTGGCCTCAAATTCCGCCTTCAACGCATCACGGAGGATATCTGCCGGTGCCTTGTCTGGGATCACCTTGGCCATATTCTGCCCATATCCGTTTTTCTTATTACCCACTCGGTCAAGTTCGAACTGATTGCGTTGGTCTTCGACCTGAATCGACACCGCCAAAGACGGGATGGTACTCAGCGGGCTTTTCTTTCCCGGTTCAACGGTGTAGACCGGCGTCACATGGGCATCCATGCTCGCGCATCCACCAAGGATGCTTCCGAATAACAGAAGAATCACCGCCAGACTCATGCTTACAATCTTCATAGATCCCCTTCCTCTGTTTTATGGAAATGCGATCTCGTTCACCGTTCGACCCGCGAGCGTTTCGATGGCCGATTTCAAACTGCTCCGCAATAGCTCTGGATCGACCTGGAATTCACTGATGGGACGACACGCTCCATCTATCATCAACTCGTCCCGTTCCCACTTCACCGCTCCCTCAGGCAGCGTCACAAGACGGCTGTGAACATCGAGTTCGACCCTGACGCGGTCTTCACCTCCGCAGAGCCGCAATCCCCACTCTTCAATCGTTTGCTGGAACAGCGCATCGAATCCTGCCGATCCTGCGGCTCGACGGTTATCCGAGGCCAGGATCGCCACCGATTGAAAGACATGCGCCGCAGCAAAGCGGTCTCGTAGCGCAACGGCGCTTTCATGCGCCGGATCGAATTTGCCTACGGCACTCAACAGAGTATCCGCATGGCCGGAATCTTGGGATGATTTATAACCTGCTTCGACAGCGGCCCCGACCAGGCCAAAGAGAGCGGCCCCGGTATTCGTCATATTGTCGCGTGCCACCCGCACCGAGATG